>JBGPOM010000068.1:0-7993 GCA_041488075.1 Gemmatimonadota bacterium | reverse complement strand
TTCTCCATGTGGAAGCCGATCAACCACCCGGACTTCCCCTGGACCGGCATCATCTTCGGTGCGCCGATCCTCGGCGTCTGGTACTGGTGCACCGACCAACACATCGTGCAACGGGTGCTCGCCGCGCGCAACGTGACCGAAGCGCGCCGCGGGACAATCTTCGCCGGCTACCTGAAGATTCTCCCCGTGTTCATCTTCGTGCTGCCGGGAATCATCGCGATGGCGCTCTACTCGGACATCCGCGGCGAGGCCGCCAACTCCGCATACCCCCTCCTCGTCCAGCGCCTGCTCCCCGCCGGTCTCAAGGGCCTGGTGCTCGCGGGCATGCTCGCCGCGCTGATGAGCTCGCTCGCGTCGGCGTTCAACTCGTGCTCAACGCTGCTCACCTGGGACGTGTACCGGAAGTGGCGTCCGCAGGCGACCGAGGCGCGGCTCGTAGCGGTGGGCCGCGTGACCGCGGCCATTCTGGTCGTGTTTGGCTTGCTGTGGATCCCGTTCATGAAGTACGTCTCGTCGCAGCTCTACATCTATCTGCAAAGCATACAGGCCTACATCGCGCCCCCCATCGCTGCGTGCTTCCTGCTCGGCCTCTTCTTCCGCCGCCTGAACGGTGCGGGCGCGATCGCGTCGCTCTGGACCGGCCTCGTCCTCGGTCTGCTCCGCTTGCTCCTCGAGCTGGTCAACGGCGTCGCCAAGACGGGGCTCCCGGACGGCACGATCTGGTCGTGGATCGCGGAGATCAACTTCCTCCACTTCGCGGTGCTGCTCTTCGTGGTGAGCACCGTCGTGCTCGCGGGCGTGAGCGCATTCACTGCCGCGCCCACCCCGGCGCAGCTCGCCGGGCTGAGCTACGGCGCCGCGACGCAGGGGATGCCGGCGGGGGTGGAGCCGTCGGGTACCGGAGGCCGGCGGATCGACGTCGGGATGTCGGTGCTGCTCGTGGTGTGCATTGGGGTGCTATGGATCATCTTCCGATGATGAAGCGGGGCGCCCTAAAGGACTTCGTGGGACGTGGGGCGTGGTGCGTGGTGGTGCTCGCCATCGCGGGCGGCTGCCGGGCGTCCGACGGCCGCCCGTCCGACCGCTACGACCCCGCCCACGACCTGGGGCCCCTGTTCCATGACGTCCAGATGTCGGGGCTGTTCGCGGACTCGAAGACGTTCGTCGACGCCCGCCCGCACGCCGCTCCGGCCGAGATCGTCGCGCGGTACACCACGGCGCGCGGCGCCGCGGGATTCAGCCTGCAGGGGTTCGTGGAGCAGAATTTCGAGCTGCCCCGCCCGGTCGCGGAGGGGTTCCGGACCGATCCGTCGCAAACGATGGAGCAGCACATCGCGGCGCTCTGGCCGGTGCTGACGCGCCCGCCCGACAGCGCGGACGCGCGGTCGTCTCTGATTCCGTTGCCGCATCCGTATGTGGTCCCGGGAGGGCGCTTCCGCGAGGTCTACTACTGGGATTCCTACTTCACGATGCTCGGGCTGGTGGAGAGCGGCCGCACCGATCTCGTGAAGAACATGCTGGACAATTTCGCGTATTTGATCAGGACCGTCGGACACATCCCCAACGGCAATCGCACCTACTACCTGACGCGCAGCCAGCCACCCTATTTCGCCGCGATGGTGGGACTGTACGCCCGTGCGACCGACACGGCACGCGCGCTCGACTACCTCGACGCGCTCGAAAAGGAATACGCCTTCTGGATGGACGGCGCGGGCCAGCTGAAGCCCGGGCAGCTGTACCGCCGCGCGGTGTGCATGCCCGACGGCGTGGTGCTGAACCGCTACTGGGACGACTCGAATGAGCCACGACCGGAGTCGTTCCGGCCCGATGTCGAAATCGGGCAAACGGTTCCCGAGTCGCTCAGGGCCGATTTCTATCGCAACGTGCGCGCGACCGCGGAGAGCGGATGGGACTTCTCGAGTCGCTGGATGCGCGATCCCAGGGATTTGCGCACGCTCGAAACCACCGACTTGCTTCCGGTGGACCTGAACTCGCTGCTCTACAACGCCGAACGCGTCATTGCGGCCTTGCACGCGTTTCGTCACGGAGCGGGGGACGACGAGACGGCGCAACGTTTCGCCCGCCTGGCGGACCAGCGCCGCCAGGCAATTCTCAACCTGATGTATGAACCGTCACTGGGTTTCTTCTACGACGTCCGGTGGCGTAGCGGCGAGCGCGTTGTGGATCGACCGACCCTGGCCTCCGCTGCTCCGCTCTACTTCGAGATCGCTACACCGGAACAGGGGGTTCGTGTCGCCGCGCGACTGGAGATCGAATTCCTGAAGCCCGGCGGCTTCGTCACCACGAAGGTCGCGTCCGGGCAGCAATGGGATGCCCCCAACGGCTGGCCGCCGCTCGAGTGGCTGACGATCGAAGGCGTGCGTCACTACCGCCGGGACGATCTCGCCGATAAGGCGGTGAGCCGGTGGCTCGCGTTGATTCAGCGGACGTACCGCGAGACGGGGCGAATGATGGAGAAGTACGACGTCGTCGACCTGCAGCGCCGCGCCGGCGGCGGAGAGTACCCAACGCAGGACGGGTTTGGCTGGACCAACGGCGTGGCGTTGGCGCTTGCCGCCTCTCAAAGCTCGAGCTCGAAGCGCGACGCAAACACCAGACGGTTACCCGCCGTGGTGGTGCCCGCACCCACGCTCAACCCGAGCGTGGCGGCGTCGCTCAGGCGCAGATCGACGCCGGGGAAGAACTGGTGGACCTGGGCCGGGCCGGCGAGCGGAGCCGCCAACTCCCCGAACGCCCCGTGGTATTCGAGTCTGATGGTGGCAACGGATGACAGGCGGTAGGCGATGAGCGCGCTCGGCTCGAACTCCCATCCCTCCTCCGTGCCGCCCACCTCGCCTTCACCGAGGTCGCGCTCAAAGTTAGCGTTCACTCCCAGCCGCAACCCGCCGAATCGCTTCTCGAGAATCGGCGTCAGCTCGACGGTGGGTGACGCGCCGCCGTACGCGGGCTGCGGGGCTTCGAGCTCGGCGCTGAAGCCCAGGTCGAGCGGCAGCTTCCAGCGCGCCGGCGCGTGTACGCGCGAGCGCAGCCGCCAGCCGGCGTATTCCGCGCCCACACCAGGCCGGTACGCGGTGAGCACGTAGGCCGAGGCTTCCCAGCCCGACGTGATGCCGTGCGTCAGCTCGAAGGTGAGATGCGTTTGGCGCGGGCTCGTCGTGCCACGAGCCGTGTAGTTTAGGTGCGTCTCGAGCTCCCACTCGCCGCGGGGGGCCGTAGCGGCGGGGTACACGACGATCTCGAACGGATCCTGAGCGGCTAGGCGACCGCATGCGACGACGGAGATGACAGCCGCGATGGACAGAAGGCGCAAACTAGTATTCCTGAGTGAAGTTCTCGGGAATCATAGCCCGGAAAGGCTGCTCGGCAAGACGATATGAGAACTACTCTCATCACTGGCATGCTGCTGCTCGTGGCGTCTGTGGCCCTGGCGCACGATTTCTTCTTGAAGCTCGACACCTACTTCCTCGGGGCCCACACCCGCGTCCGGATCCCCGGCCTGAACGGGACATTCACGAAGAGCGAGAACTTCGTGGCGCCCGGGCGCATCGCGGACATCAGCGTGGTGTCCCCGCGAGGGCGGACGCGGCTCCCACCGGCGGCTGCCTGGAGTGCGGGCCCGGACAGCACCAGCGTACTGAGCCTCGCGCTCGGTGATGCCGGCACCTACGTGGCCGGCGTCTCGACGCGGCCCCGCGAGTTTGCGCTGTCGGCCGAGCAATTCAATGCCTACCTCGAGGAGGACGGCATCCCCGACGTGCTGGCCGCGCGGCGCGAGAGCGGCGAGCTCGGCAAAGGTGCGCGCGAGCGGTACTCCAAACACGTCAAGGCGGTCTTCCAGGTGGGTGAAGCGCGGAGCGAGGGATTCAGCGTCGTTCTCGGGTACCCCGCGGAAATCGTACCGCTCGAGAATCCCTACGCGATCGGTCGGGGGGGGGGCGCGTCGCTCGAGGTTCGCTGCCTGGTGGATGGGCGCCCGGTGGCGAACCAGACGGTGCTGTGGGGGGGGGAGCAGGGGGGGGGCGGGAAGAGCGGTCAGGCGCTCGCCGAGCGCAGTACCCGCACCGATGGGGACGGCGTGGCACAGGTGACGCTGGACGCCCCCGGCAGGTGGTACGTCAAGTTCGTCCACATGGTCCGCGCCGCCCAGCCTGGACTCGATTACGAGTCCAAGTGGGCCACGCTCACGTTCGAGACTCGCTGACCGCCTTCCAAAGCGACCGTTTCGGCTCATGTCAGAGCTGAAACGGTCGCTGCGTCTGTTCGACGGGCTCGCCATGGTTGTCGGCATCATGGTGGGCTCGGGAATCTTCCGCACCCCGGGCCTAGTCGCGCAGCTGCTGGGCCGACCCTGGCTCACCTTCGTGGCGTGGGTGTTGGGTGGGGCGCTTGCGTTTCTGGGAGCTTTGATCTTCGCCGAGCTCGCCACGCGCCACCCCCAGGCCGGCGGCAAGTACGTCTACGCGCGCGAGGCGTTCGGGCCCCGCGCCGGGTTCGTCGTCGGATGGGTGGAGGGGCTCGCGATCTACACCGCCGCAATCGCCGCCTTCGGCGTCGTCACCGGCGAGTTCGTGGGCAAGCTCGCGGGCTGGCCCGACCAGGTGACCCGGTGGATCGGCGTCGGCGCCGTCGCGTTGTTCACCGGGATCAACCTCGTTGGCGTCGCATCGGGGCGCTGGGTGCAGAACGTCGTGACCGCCGCCAAAGTCCTCGCGTTGGGTGGCGTGGTTGTGATCGCGTTCGCGGCGGGGAACGGCGCCGGCTGGTCCGGCTCGCTCCCCTCGGCGCCCACGGGGCTCGCGCTGTTCGGCGCGCTCGCCGTCGCGTTTCAGTCGGTGATCTGGACCTATTACGGGTACCCTGACGCCGCGAAGATCGCCGAGGAGGTCGTGGCGCCCGAGCGCACCCTGCCGCGCGTGTTCCTGCTCGGCATCGCCGTCGCGACGGCGCTGTATCTCCTCCTCAACGCCGCGTTCCTGCACGTCCTGCCGTTCGAGCAGATCGCCGCCTCGAGCCTCGTCGCGGGCGACGTCGCGACGGCAATCTTCGGCGCGAGCGGCGGAACGGTGATCGCCGCGCTCGCGCTGCTCGTCGTGCTCGCGTCGCTCAACGGCAACGTCTTCGTCACGCCGCGCGTGATCTTCGGCCTGGCGCGCGACGGGCTCGGGCCGCGGGTGTTGGCGCGGGTGAACGCGGGAGGGACGCCCTGGGCGGCGATGCTGCTGGTCGGCGTCGTGTCGGCGGCGCTCGCCGCGACGGGGACGTTCCCGCGGCTGCTCTCGCTCGCCGTCGTGTTGATCCTGGTGATCGATGGGTTGGCCGTCGCGGCGCTGTTCCGGCTGCGGGCCCGCCAGCCCGCCGCGCCGTTCCGCGTGCCGTTCTATCCGCTCGTGCCCGCGCTCTTCATCGCGGTGTACGCGGCGCTGTTCGTGGGCGCGGCGCTCGCCCAGCCCGGGCTCACCCTCACCGCCGTCCTGGTGCTGGCGGGGACGTGGGCGTTGAGCTGGACGGTGCGGGGCTAGGGGACAACCCCGATGACAACGCCGAGCCCGTTGCTTCGTTGGTCCCACTCTGAAGAGTGGGCCCGGTGAATCACTGCGCCTAAGGCGCAGTGCTTTGTCGGGCCCACGCTTTCAGCGTGGGACCTGGGGACGATCTCGCCCGACTCCGGAGGATCTCGCCCGACTCCCACCTTGATCGCACGATGCCCTCAGCCGACGCCCACCACCGCTCGTCCGGTCCCACTCTGAAGAGTGGGCCCGGGGAATCACTGCCCTTGAAGGGCAGCAGCAATCGCTTCGGTGGGATGGCGCCGGTCTTGGCCTTGGATATACGCCACCGCCGCCCTAACGAGCTTCGGACTGACGCTCGTCACGGAGTACTCCCGATTCCATCGCAGGCCGAGCACGTTGCCGGGTTGTCGACTGGCCGCGTAGCTGCTCCCGCCCTTGAGCAGTTGGACCAGCCGGGACAGATCGACCCTCGGCCCCGATCGGATCAGGAGGTGAACGTGCGAGCGTAGGAACGCGAGGGAGAGGACCGTCGCGTGTTCCTGGATCGCGATCCTTCGAAAGAACTCATCGAGGAAGTCGCGCGTTGCGGAGTCGATCATGGGCTGACGGCGATAGGTCGACCAGGTCAGGTGGAAGTAGATGTGATGGGCTGCCATGAGATGCGCGCGCAGAGTTGCGTCGACAATAAGAGCTTGGATCAACGAATGCGCAAAACGCGGGAGGCGCGTCCCTCGGTCAATCCGGTCCCACTCTGAAGAGTGGGCCCGGTGAGTCACTGTCCTTGAAGGGCAGTGCAGTGTCGGGCCCATGCTTCAGCATGGGATCGGGATGGGGGTGAGGCTGCCCTCCTCTAGACCGCCTTATCCGGTCCCACTCTGAAGAGTGGGCCCGGTGAACCACTGCGCCTCAGGCGCAGTGCCTTGTCGGGCCCACGCTTTCAGCGTGGGATCGGGATGGTGGTGGGCGGCGCTCCCCCCCTAGCTCTCCGCCTCGAGCCCCTCGATCCGATGCATCTCCTGCTGGCTCGGCCGCACGTTCCCCGGCCGATACATGATGACGCGCGCCCGCTCGAGCGTAATCAGCCCGCCGCCGATCATCTCGTCCAAGTCCGGAAGAATCGCCTGAATCGCCTCCTCCGTCTCGACGACCTCGATGATCAGGGGGAGGTCGAGCGACAGGCGCAGGATCTTGTCGGTATGCATCACGCTGCTCGCGCCGTACCCGGCCACGCCTCGCAGCACCGTCGCACCGGCGAGGCCATTCTTGCGGAACCGCTCGAGCAGCGCCTCGTACAGCGGCTTGCCTTGGTACTTGTCGCTCTCGCCGATGAGAATCCGCATCAGCGTGCGCTCGCCCTTGAAACGGTGGGACATGGGACCTCCGGAGGCCTTCACAAGAGTTTGCTCGCCAACGCCGTCCCCGCGATCACCGCCGCGAGGCACCCCACGATCGTCCCGCCCATGTACAGTCCGGCGTACCAGTACTCCCCATCCGCCAGCAGCTTCATGCTCTCATAACTGAACGTGCTCATCGTCGTGAACGCTCCGCAGAAGCCGATCGTGAGCCCGCCGCGCAGCTCGGGGGAGATCACCGTGGAGCCCGTCCCGTAACGGACCAGGAAGCCGAGCGCGAGCGAGCCGATCAGATTGATCGCGAGGGTACCGGTGGGGAAGACGCCGGCTCCCCCACGCTGCACGAACCCTTGCAGCCCGTAGCGCGCGAGGGTGCCGAGCAAGCCGCCGAGTGCGATGTAGGCCACCATGGTCAGCGCTCCGGAAGGCGCGAGGCCTGGTCGGCGAGAGCCTCGAGCAGCTGCCCCAGCTCGTCGAGCCGCGGATCGAGGCGGGCCGCGAGGGCGGGATGCACGGCCCCGTAGGCGCTCAGCCGGTGGGCGCGCAGATCGTCCACCCGGGCGGCCCACACTTCGGCGACGGCTCCGACCCGCCGCCCGAGGCTCGGGCCCCGCTCGACCGGCAGCTCGAGGTCCGCGCGGATCGCGTCGGTCGCCCCGCGAATGGCATCGATCAGGCTACGCGCTCGCGCGTCCCGCACGTCGGCGAGCGCGTCGAGATCCTGAGCCAAGAGCCGCAGATGCGTCCCTAGGCGGCGTTGCTGGTTCTCGTTCAACAGGGTCACGGCCATAAAAAGACTCCTCCCGGGAGCGATCGGGTAGGAGTCATCAGCCCGGCTGTTCTCGAGCGGGCGGTTCGAGGCGAACTCCATCGCCTGTGAGACAAGATAGTCGGCTAGACGGTTAGGCGGCTAGTCGGTTAGTGGTTGGTGTCTCTAACCGTCTAACCGACTAACCATCTAACCGTCTATCTTTCCCCCATGGCCGCCATCCGCCTCGCCATTTCCCAGTTCCGCCCCGCCAAGGGCGACTACGCCGGGAACGTGGAGCGGATCGGCGGCGTGATCTCCCTCGCGGCGCACTTGGACCCCAAGCCCGACCTCCTCGTCTT
>JBGPOM010000067.1:0-8023 GCA_041488075.1 Gemmatimonadota bacterium | reverse complement strand
GGCTCGGGGAATGGGATCTTGGGGAGCACGAGCCCCAGATCCTTCGTGGACAGCGTGTCGTTGGTGTGGGTGTCGCGCAGCTTCGCCACGGCCCCGATGTCCCCCGCGTGCAGCTCCCCGATCTCCACGCGCTCCTTCCCCAGCGCCACGCACAAGTGGTTCAGCTTCTCCGCCGCCTCGCGCGGCGCGTTCCAGACGTCCTGGCCGTTCTTCACCTTCCCCGAGTAGATGCGGAACAGCGTCACGTCCCCCACGTGCGGCTCGGAGACGGTCTTGAAGACCTGCGCCGCCAGCGGGCCGCCGTCGTCGGCCGTGAGCGTCACCCGCTCGGCGCTCCCCCACTTCTGGGCTTCGAGCGGCGGCCGCTCGTTCGGCGCCGGGCACAGCTCGACGATCTTGGTCAGGAGCGCGCGCGTCCCGTAGGTCAACTCGGCGGCGCCGCAGAACAGCGGGAACAGCTCCCCCTTCTGCATCCCCGCCTTCAGCGCCGCGATCGCCTCTTCCCGGCCGATCTCCTCGCCCCCCAGATAGCGCTCCAGCAGCGTATCATCGGTCGCCGCGATGCTCTCAATCAGCTCCTGGGAATACTTCTCGAAGCGCGCCTGGTACTCGGCCGGGACGTCCACCTCGTCGTACTCGCCGGCCTTCGTCCCCTTCTTGTAGAGATGGCACTTCTTGGAGAACAGGTTGATGATCCCGTGGAACTCGGGCCCCTCCCCGACCGGAATCTCGACCGGGATGACCTTGGGCGTCAGCTGCGCCTTGATCTGATTGAAGACCCGCTCGAAGTCGGCGTGCTCCTTGTCCATCAGCGAGACGAAGAACAGCCGCGGCAGGCCGCGCCCCTCGCAGTAGTCCCACACCTTCTCGGTCCCGACCTCCACGCCCGCCGTCCCCGCGAGCACCACGACCGCGGCGTCGGCGGCGTACACACCCGCCAGCGCGTCACCGGTGAAGTCGAGGTAGCCCGGGGTGTCGATCAGGTTGACCTTGGTCTCCATCCACTCGGCCACGGCCAGAGCCAGGTTGATGGAATACTTGCGCTCGATTTCGTCTGCGGTGTAATCGGTGAGGGCGGTGCCGTCCTTGACGGACCCGTGGCGCTTGCTCGTGCCGGCCACGAACGCCAGGGCGTCGACCAGGGAGGTCTTGCCGCTCGCGCCGTGGCCCAGGACCGCCACATTGCGGATCTCCGGTGTCTTGTACGCACGCACAAATGACCTCCTGCAAGGGGGACGGAGAATATGCAGGCGGCGGGAAACAGAGGCTAGGATGGGCAACAGGTAGGGGCACAGGCGCACAGCGGTGAACAGGCAACGGGGGCCAGGACCAATGTCCCGACCCCCGTTCGCTGTGATCCGCTGTGCGTCTGTGCGTCTAGTCGCTGCCTGTCCTAGTAGCCTATCCCCTGCATCTCACTGTCGGCCATGCCGTCATGGTCCTGCCGCATGTCCCGAATGTGCTCCACCAGCCGGTGCAGGATCTGGATGCCCCGGACGTTCAGCGCGAGCGCCGTCACCTTGTCGCCCCCTGCGAAGGCCTCGTCGGACGACGCGCGCAGCGCCTTCACGTGGCCCAGGATGGCACGGATGCGCGGCGCGTCACGCCCGCCCAGGAACCGCTCGATCCGTACGATCACCTGATCGACGACGAGGCCGGTGCGCTCGGGGGCATTCGGGAAGATCTCGATGACCGCCGAGAGCACGGCGCGGAAGGAGAGTCGCGCGTAGTTGCGCGCGGCGGTCGTGTCGCCCGCCATCCAGGCGGTGTGCGCTGAGTCGCGATAGGCGCGGGCCTGCTCGAGGAACGCGCGGGCTTCCGGATCGTCGGTGGTGCGAAGGGTGTCGAGCAGGCGGCCCAGCCACCACTCGTGCGTGCCGCCGCTCGTCGCGACGACGTTCTGCGCGATCAACTGGGCGTCCTGCGCGAGCACGAGCTCGTTGGCGGGCACCCCGGTCGGTTCCTGGCTGCACGCCGCGGCGAAGAGCACTGCTAGGGCCGCGGCCGTCATGTGTTTGCGCATCGACTGCTCCTGTAAGGCGTCCGGATGTTGGACGCTGGAGCGTAGCACGCGTTAAGGCTCCGGCAAGGGGGTTGCCACGGCGTGACTTACGGGCTCGAGCCGCAGACTGATCAGGGCGCCGAGCAGCATCACGCCGCCCGCCAGGAAGAACGTGATCTGCTGCCCGAGTCGGTCGTACGCCCACCCCGCTGCGAGCGGGCCGGCGCTGCGGCCCAGGGCGGCGAACGCCTGCGCGGCCCCGAGGATCGTGCCCTGCTCCGTAGGATCGGCGTAGATCGACACGAGGCCCGACGCCGCGGGCGCGAACAGGCTGTTCGAGAGCGCCAGCGGCACGGTCCAGGCGTATATCAGAAAGCTGCTGCCCGCGTACGGTAGCGCGGCGATGCTGATCGCCATGCCGAACAACCCGAGGACCAGCAGGGGCCGGGCGCCGGTACGCCGCTCGATCCGGCCGAAGAGAAACCCCTGGACGAGCGCCGCGATCGTGCCGATCACGACGAACAGCCAGCCCAGATCCTTTGCCCCCCAGCCGAACGCCTTCGCGGCGTGCAGCGGCAGCACCACCGTATAGCCCGCGAAGGAGAACGGCGCGAGCAACCACACGAGCATGAGGGGGCGCAGGTGTTTCCGTGCCAGCGCCTCGATCATGTGCCCGAAGTCGAACAGCGGCCGGACGGTGCGATGCTCCGCGGCGAGCGACTCGCGCAGGATGGCGCCCGCCGAGAAGAAGTTGACGATCGACAGTCCCGCCGCGATGAGGCCGGGGGCGAGGTGGCCGAGGTAGTGGTCGGCCAGCCCGCCGATCATGGGCCCCAGGACGAATCCGATACCGAACGCCGCGCCGATCGTTCCCATCCCGCGCGAGCGCTCGGCGGGCGTCGTGATGTCGGCGACGTACGCCTGTGCCGCCGAGATGTTGCCGCTCGCGAAACCGGAGATCACGCGGGCGAGGAACAGAAACCAGTACGACGGAGCGAACGCGAACAACACGTAGCCGGCCGCATTGATGAGCATCGTGGTGAGGAGGATCGGCCGCCGCCCGATCCGGTCCGACACCCGGCCCAGCAGCGCCGTGGCGAGGAACTGCATCGCCGAAAAGACGAAGATGAGGGCGCCGTAGCCCATCCCCTGCGCGCCGAAGCGCTGCGCGTATACGGGCAGGATCGGCAGGATGATCCCGAAGCCGATCAGGTCGATCAGCACGGTCAAGAAGATGACGCCCAGGCGCGAGCGGGAGGCGGACATGCAGGCTGCAATATAGCATTGAGCAGCCCACTCTCCGGAGCGTTTCGCATGGCCACCTGGCACCGCCTCGGCGCCAAGGACGAGTTGCTCGCCCGCGTCCCGTTCGCCGTGAAGATCGAGCATCACCGCATCGCCCTCTTCCTGCACGACGGGCGCTTCACCGCCATCTCGGACATCTGCAACCACAAGGGCGGCCCGCTGTCCGAGGGCCGCGTCAAGGGCGAGTTCGTGATGTGCCCATGGCATGGATGGGAATACAGCGTGGTCACCGGCAAGGGCCCGGCCGGCTACGATGAAGAACAAGTGCCGGTGTTCGCCGTGGAAGAGCGCCCGGACGGCGTGTACGTCCAGACGCCGCCGGTCCTGCCCCGCAAGCTTGCAGAGCACAAGCCGAGCCATCTGCTCGCCGAGCACGCCAAGCCCGCCGGCGCGCCGTGCCGCGTGCTGGGGATCTCGACGACGGCCATGGACGAGGGGAACCCGCGGTTCTCGACCTCGGACGCGCTGCTCGAGCATGCGCTGGGACGCGCCCGCGAGCTCAAGGCCGACACGCAGCTCATCAAGCTGCGCACGCTCGACTTCAAGCACTGCGAAGGGAACTACTCCAAGGCGTCGCACGCCTGCACATGGCCCTGCGCCATCACCGAGCGGGACCCCGACGACCAGCTCACGGCCGTGTACGAGGGGCTGGTGCACTGGGCCGACGTGGTCCTGATCGCGACGCCGATCCGCTGGGGCAACGCGTCGTCGCTGTATTACAAGATGACCGAGCGGCTGAACTGCGTGCAGAACCAGATCACGATCCACAACAAGGTGCTGATCAAGCACAAGGTCGGGGCGTTCATCATCACCGGCGGCCAGGACAACATCCAGGGGGTGGCGGGGAGCATGTTCACCTTCTGGTCGGAGCTGGGGTTCCTGTTCCCCCAGTTTCCCTTTATCGCGCACTCGCGCGGCTGGGATGCCGAGGACATGCAGAACAACGTGCGGCAGGTGAAGGCGAGCGACGCGCTGCGGGAAGCGTCCCGCGAGCTGGTGGAGCGGGCGGTCGACTTTTGGAGGGTCCTGGACCAGAACCGCACCGTGATGGACAAGCCGATGGAGCGCGCGGGACGGAAGGCGAATCCGCTCGCGGCCGCGGCAGAAGCGCCCTAGGCCGGCGCCTGCGTGCGCGCGTCGATGAGGGACCGCAGCACGGTCGCCCCCAGAATCACCGCGCCCCCGACGAGCGCCGCGGGCCCAGGCCGCTCGCCGTGGACGAGCCACGCCCACACCGGATTCAGCACCGGCTCGATCAGCAGGAACAACGCGACCTCGAGCGCGCGCAGTCGCGGAACGGCGCGCGCCAAGAACACGTACGGTACGCCGAGCTGGCACACGCCCAGGAATGCGACCACCGCCCAGTCCACGGGCCGACCCGCCGCGAGCGGCTGCGCCAGCACCAGCGCGACGAGACACGCCGTCAGGTTGCCCGAGGCCGCCGCGGTCGCGACCGAGCCGCCCCGCACCACGATCCACCGGTATCCGATGATGGTGAACGCCCACGTGACCGCGCAGCTCGCGGCCAGCACGTCGCCGAATAGCGGATCGGGCGCCGTCGCGGACGGTTGATCGAGCCCGACAAAGAACAACCCCAGCCCCAGACCCATCACGCCCATCTGCAACAGATCGCGGCGGGTTGCGTGCTCGCCCAAGAGCCAGGGGGCGAGCGCCAGGATGAAGAGCGGGCTCGTCGACTGCAGGAAGATCGCGCTCGCCGCGGTGGTGTGCTTGTTCGCCTGCACGTAGAGCAGCGTGGTGGCGGCGTAGGCGCATCCCACAACGGCCGTACGCCACGACCAGCCGCGCCGGGCCTCGGGGATGAGAATCAGGATCGTGGCGAGCGCGATGCCCGCCCGGAACGCGGCGAGCTGCCAGCCGGCGAAGCCACACCACTTGATGGCCGCGCCGCCGGTTGAGAACAGAACGGCCGCGAGAACGATCTTCGATCGGGGGGTCATCGCACCTCGCGCGAGGAGCGTCGAATATAGACGCCCCCCGAACCCTGGGTGTATTATTGCGGGATGAAATCATCCATCGCCGTCTCCCTCTCCGCTCTCCTGCTCGCCGCGTGCGCCAGCGGGACGAGCGCGCGCGCGGGTGGCCCCCAAGGAACCACGGCGCGCCGCGACGCCAACGTCATCACCGCCGAGGAGATTCGCGCCAACTCGGCGCAGACGCTGTACGACGCCGTCAGCACCCTGCGCCCCGCCTGGATGCTGCGGAGCCGCCCCACCGCTCTGCTCCCCCAGAACGAAGCCCAGCTGATCGTGTACCTCGATGGGACCCGGTTCGGCAATATGGACAGCCTCCGCCAGCTCGCGCCGGGCTCCGTGCAAACCGTGCGCTACTTCTCCCCGAGCGCTGCTGAGGCGCGGTTCGGTCCTGGCCACCTCAAGGGAGCGATCGAGGTCACGACCGCTGGCCGCTAGCGGCCGTCGTGGAGGTTCAGGTCTTCGGGGTCCGGAAGAGCGCCGACACGCGTGCCGCCCTGCGGTTCTTCGCCGAACGGCGCGTCAAGACGCATTTCGTGGACCTCGTGGAGCGGCCCGCGTCGCTCGGCGAGCTGCGCCGCTTCGCGCAGAAGTTCGGCGTCCAGACGCTCATCGACCGCGAGTCGCAGCGCTTCGGCGAGCTGGGCCTCGGCTCGGCGCTGCTGACCCCGGAGCGCTGGCTGGAGAAGCTGAGCGTGGAGCCACTCGTGCTGAGGATGCCCTTGGTCCGCTACCAGCAGCAACTCACCGTCGGCCCGGCCGAAGAGACGTGGCGAGCCTGGTGCGCGCCCCCCCCCGCCTTCCCCCTGCGCTCCTCGCCCTGATCGTGGCCTGCGCGAGCGGCAGCGCGCTCGGCGGCCGCAGCCTGCCCGCCATCGACGCGCTGCTCGCCGGGTACGCGGGTCCCGCCGTGCCCGGTGCGAGCGTCATCGTGATCCGGGACGGCCGCGTGATCCTGCGCCGCGCCTACGGGATGGCGGACCTGGAGCGCCACGACGCGGCCGCGCCCGAGACCGATTACCGGCTCGCCTCGGTCTCCAAGCAGTTCACGGCGATGGCCATCATGCTGCTGGCCCGGGACGGGAAGGTCCGCTACGACCAGCCCGTCCGTGACATCCTCCCCGAGCTGCCCGCCGCGGCCCAGGGCGTCACGGTGCGCCACCTGCTGAATCACACGTCGGGGCTGCCGGACTATGAGGACCTGATCCCGGACTCGCAGACGGTGCAAGTCAGCGATCGCGACGTATTCGCGCTGCTCGCGCGCAAGGACACGGTCTACTTCCCGCCCGGGAGCGCGTATCGCTACAGCAACTCCGGGTACGTCCTGCTCGGGCTCATCGTCGAGCGCGTTTCCGGCGTCTCGTTCCCTGAGTTCCTGCGCGCGCGGATCTTCACGCGACTAGGCATGACCGCATCGGTCGCGCACGTCGAGGGCGTGGACACCGTGCCCCACCGCGCCTACGGGTATTCGCCGGGGCCACCTCCCGGGTTCATGCCCACCGATCAGAGCGTGACCAGCGCGACCCTCGGCGACGGCGGCATCTACACCAACGTGGACGACCTCGCCCGCTGGGACGAAGCGCTGTACGGCACGGCGCTCGTCGATGCCACCACCCTGCGGCTCGCCACGACGCCGCCTGCGCTCCCCGGAGGGGCCGAAACGCAGTACGGCTTCGGGTGGTTCGTCGACACGTACCGGAACGAGTGGCGCTGGCGGCACACCGGTGAGACGAGCGGCTTTCGGAACGCGATTCAGCGTTTCCCGGACCGGCGCTTCACCGTGATCGTGCTGACCAACCGTAATGGCGGCGAGCCCGGCGCGATCGCCGAGCGGATCGCCGACGCGCTGTTGTTCGGGTCGGGGAAAGCGCGCTAGCGCTCGATGCGGTAGCCGAACGTCCGGACCGTGACGATGTGCCGGGGGTGCGCGGGGTCGAGCTCGAGCTTGCGGCGCAGCATCGCGACGTGCGTGTCCACGGTACGGCTCATCACGTCCTCGGCGTAACCCCACACTTCCCGCAGCAGCTCCAGCCGGCTCGCCACCCGCCCCCCTCGCCGCAACATGGCGGTCAGCAGGGCATATTCCTTGGGCCGGAGCTCCACGACGCGGCCCGCGCGGAACACCTGATGCGTGGCGAAATCCACCGTGACCTCGCCGAAGCCGCGCAGCGCCCCAGCCCCCCCCGTCGCTCCGCCGCGGCGGATCCAGTCGAGGAACTGGGCCGCCCGCTCCACCGTCGCCACCACCCGCTCGTCGTCAAACGGCTTGAGCAGGTAATCGAAGGCGTGGATCTCGAACGCCCGCAGGGCGTGCTGATCGTAGGCGGTCACGAACACGATCGCCGGCGCCTGCTCCTCGCTCGCCGCGGCGGCGACCTCAAAGCCGTCGAGATCCGGCATCTGGATATCGAGAAAGACGAGATCCGGGGTGCCGTGGCGCAGCGCTTCCACGGCCTCGCGGCCGCTGGCGCACTCGTCGATGCGCGTGATGCTCGGGATCTGCTGGAGCACCCCGCGCAGCCGGCGCCGCGCCGGCGCCTCGTCGTCAACGATGACTGTGTGCATACTCGACGTAGGGAATCTCGACCATGGCGACCACACCGCCCCCGCCCCCCGGCGCGTCGGCTAGCTCGAAACGGTGCCCCCCACCGGTGCCGTACAGGTGGGCGAGCCGTGCCCGCGTGTTGGTGATGCCCCCGCCCCCCCCCCCGGGTGGGGGCGG
>JBGPOM010000066.1:0-8055 GCA_041488075.1 Gemmatimonadota bacterium | reverse complement strand
TGCTCCAGACGTTCGGGCAGCTGCAGGAGATCCGCACCTACTACGACTTCGTCTCGGTGGACGACGACCGCTACATGATCGACGGACAGTACCGGCAAGTGCTGCTCTCGCCGCGCGAGCTGAACTCGGCGTCCCTCCCCACGCGGACCTTTATCAACGAGCGCCTCACCTTCACGCACGGGATGGGGCTCACGCTCGGGCCGGTGAACCAGGTGACCGAGGAGGGATTGCCGGTCTTGTTCATCAAGGACCTGCCGCCGGTGTCCAGCGTGTCGCTGCGCGTGACGCGCCCGGAGATCTACTTCGGCGAGCTCACCGATTCGTGGGTCTTCGCCCGGACCGGCCAGAAGGAGTTCGACTACCCCTCGGGCGACGAGAACATCTTTACGTCCTACCAGGGAAGCGGCGGCGTCCGGGTCGGCTCGTTCTGGCGCCGGCTGGTGCTCGCAGCCTACCTCCGCTCCCTCAAGGTGCTGTTGTCGAGCGACATCACGAACGACAGCCGGGCGATGTACTTGCGGAATATCCGGGAGCGGGCGCGCATGGCCCTGCCGTTCCTGCTGTTCGACGCCGATCCCTACATCGTCATCGACGCCGCGGGCCGGCTCCGCTGGATCCTCGACGCCTATACCGCGACGAGCCGCTACCCCTACGCGCAGCCGGTCTCGAACGGCACCAACTACATGCGCAACAGCGTGAAGGTCGTGATCGACGCCTTCGACGGCACGGTCACGGCCTATCTCGCCGACCCGGCCGATCCGTTGGTCCGCACCTTCGCTAAGGTGTTTCCCGGGATCTTCCAGCCGCTGGACTCGATGCCCGCCGATCTGCGCGCGCATCTGCGCTACCCCGAGGACCTGTTCCGCCTGCAGAGCGATATGTACGGCACGTACCACATGGACGAGCCGCAGATCTTCTACCACCGCGAGGACCAGTGGCAGAAGCCGGTGTTGTCGGTGGCGCCCGAGCGGGCCGATCCCTTCCTGCGCCACATGATCATGCGCCTGCCCGAGGAGCGGCAAGCGGAGTTCATCCTCATGGCGCCGTTCACGCCGCGCGGCAAAGACAACCTGGCGTCGTGGATGGTGGCGCGAAACGACGGGGCGCACTACGGCCAGCTGGTCGTGTATCGCTTCCCCAAGCAGAGCCTGGTGTTCGGGCCTTCCCAGATCGTGAACCGGATCAACCAGGAAACCGAGATCTCCCGCCAGATCTCGCTGTGGGACCAGCGCGGCTCCGAGGTGATCCGCGGCAACCTGCTGGTCATCCCGATCGAGGAGTCGTTGATCTATGTGCAGCCGCTCTACCTGCGGGCAGAAGGCGGGAGCATCCCCGAGCTGAAGCGCGTCGTGGTCGCGCACCAGAACCAGGTCGTGATGGAGGAGACGTTGGAGGAGGGGTTGTCGCGGCTGTTCGGCGGCGCCGTCGAGTCGTCGCGGGTCGCCGCCGCACCGGGTGCCGCCGCCCAGCCCGACAACGCGCGCGCCATTGATCTTGCCCGCCGGGCGGCCGAGTCGTACCGGCGGGCGGTGGAGGCGCAGCGCGCCGGCGACTGGGCGCGGTACGGCGAGGAGCTGTCCCGGTTGGAAGAGGTGCTGCGCCAGCTCCAGGTGGTGCTCGGCGCGCGACGGCCGTGATCCGCCATCATCTCTTCGGACTAGGCCACCTCATCCCAAGTCCGTTTCCTTGGACGATTGGCCTGCGCCTGCCGCTTTCCTAAACTCCCAATGGAAGGAATCCATCTACTGGGAGGAACTCATGTTTTTAATCGTGGCCGTCATTCTCATCCTCGCCTGGCTGTTGGGCTACTTGGTGATTCCCGTCGGGGGAGGCCTGATTCATCTACTCCTGATCGTGGCACTCGTCGCACTCATCTGGCACCTGGTCGCCGGACGCCGTCGACCCAGCATCTAGCAGACTGCAAGTAGGGGAGCAGGCGCGTGAATCAGGTCCGGCCCGCGACGGTTTGATGCCGACCCCTCGGGAGCGCCGTTTGAATTGGAACTCCCCCTCTTTTTCGGCGAAGTGCTGAGCGACTGAGGCAATCATGCAACAGCGCGCACTCGGCTCGCAGGGGCTCGTCGTCTCGGCCCTGGGCCTCGGCTGCATGGGCATGTCGGACTTCTATGGGCCGCGCGACGACCAGGAGTCGATCGCGACCATCCACCGCGCCCTGGAGCTGGGCATCACCTTGCTCGACACCGCCGACATCTACGGCCCGCACACGAACGAGGTACTGGTCGGCAAGGCGATCAGGGGGAAGGGCAAACGCGACCGCGTCGTGCTCGCCACCAAGTTCGGCAACGTGCGCGGGCCAAAGGGCGAGTTCTTGGGCGTGAATGGCCGCGCCGCATACGTCCGGTCCGCGTGCGACGCGTCGCTCCAGCGGCTCGGCGTGGATCACATCGATCTCTATTACCAGCACCGCGTGGACCGCACTGTGCCGATCGAGGAAACCGCCGGTGCGATGGGCGACCTAGTACGGCAGGGGAAGGTCCGCTACCTCGGGCTCTCGGAAGCGTCGGCGCAGACGATCCGCCGAGCCCACAAGGTCCATCCGATCACCGCGCTGCAGACCGAGTACTCACTCTGGTCGCGCGACCCCGAGGACGAGGGTCTGGCGGCGGTGCGGGAGTTGGGGATCGGGTTCGTGGCCTACAGCCCGCTCGGCCGCGGCTTCCTCACGGGACGCTTCAAGACGCCGGAGGACCTGCCCGCCGATGACTGGCGCCGCCAGCAGCCGCGGTTCCAGGGCGCGAACTTCCAGAAGAATCTCGATCTGGTGGCCCGAGTGGAGCAGCTCGCGGGCGCGAAGGGCTGCACGCCGGCGCAGCTGGTGCTCGCCTGGCTGCTCGCTCAGGGGCGCGACATCGTGCCGATCCCCGGCACCAGACAGCGCGCGCGGCTCGAGGAGAACGTGGCCGCGGTGGAGGTCAAGCTGAACGACGCCGACCTGCGGCGCATCGAGGGCGTCGCCCCCAAGGGCGTCGCGGCGGGCGCGCGCTACGCGGAGGGGGGGATGCGGACGCTCAACGGCTGACGGAGCAGCCCGAGCTCGCGCACCACGGGCGGCGCGGGAGCCGAGTGACTAGTTCAGGGCCGCAGCCTCGCCGACGCGACTGCGCCCCAACCCAGCCCACGCCGCCAGGGACCCTGGTTTCGGCCCGTAGACGACTGACGCGTTGCAGCTGCAGAGCGCGCTGTGGGACCCCGCGGTGACAGCCCCGTCGGTCGGCAGCCGATACGACACGCTCGCCCGGTCGGTGATGAACCCGCCGCAGCGGTGACAGTGGATCTCGCTCATACGCCGGCTCCTTCCAGGAAAAAGCCGGGGGGCGGCTGGATGCCCGCCCCCCTCTATGTGCTACAGACCTGCTAGTTCTTCGACGCGATCTTGTGGAACGTCGAGTTGGAAACCTGGAAAGCCTCGACTCGGGGCGTGCCCTCGACAACCGTCGCAAGGCTCGTCAGCACGGCGGGATACGTGTCGCGGCTGTAAGCCTCCGCGTTCTCCTTGCTCTCCCACAGGCTGATGGCCAGCGCTTCCGTGCCGTTCGGTGTGACGAACGTGATCTCGTCCCTGAAGCCGTTCTGCTTGCGCAGCATCGGCAGGACGTCGTTCTCCAGCTTCCGAGTGAACTCGGGGCCCGAATTCGCCTTCAGGTGCAGCGTGACGTTACGTGCGTACATTATGCGACTCCCTTACGACAGCCAACATGAGCTTCACTGCGATCACTTCTCCAACCACTTCTCCAACCTGGTGCAACGTAGTCGGATTTACTATATTTGTCAAGTAACAAGTGCAACGACGTAACTTGCTTAACTGTATCAGTTAATGATGACCGTAAGAGGAGGCCGACCCGTGGACGTGGCGTTCCTGATCCGGAAACGACTCGTGGAGCTGAACCTCGAGCAGCGCGATCTCGCCCGCGCCGCCCAGGTGACGGAGTCCTACGTCTCCCAGCTCCTCACCGGGAAGAAAGCCCCCCCCGCGCCCAACCGCACCGCCATCTACGACCGGATGGATCGCTGCCTCAAGCTGCCCCCGGGCGAGCTCGCCAAGGTGGCGGAGCTGGCGCGCAAGGAAGAGCTCAAGCGCGAGCTCGGTGACACGCTCGAGCCCCTCTTCCCACAGCTCCGCGACCTGCTGCTGCGCAAGTGCCGCGCCGAGCGGGCCAAACAGGTCCGCGGCATCTTCGAGCGGCAACCCTTCGGCGAGGTCGAGCGGCTCGTGGCCCAGCGGCTGCTCGAGGTCGCCGGTTTGACGAGCGACATCTTTCACCTCTCGGCCAGGCAAATCGCCGCCCTCGATGCGCTGCTCGAATCGTGGGATATCGATCTTGCGACTTTCAGCCTCGAGATCGTGCTGCACCGGCGGGCGGCCGACCGGGTGCGACGCTTCGAGTTCGTGGAACGGGATGCGGAGGCGCAACCGGGCCTCGAGGACTTCCTGGCGACTCGCGCCTTGAGCCGCACGGCGACCGCGCCGGAGCTCGAGTTTCTCAGGGGCCTGCGCTTCCAGGGCCGCCGCCCCACCGCCCTCTATTATTACCGGGAGTTACAGAACCTGAGGGACCCGCTACACTTCAAGTAAATGCCCCCGATCTTCACCCGCCTCCCCACCCCCCTCGGCGAGCTCGTGCTCACCGCCTCAGACACCGCGCTCACCGGCCTCTACTTCGCAACCTCACGTGACGGACCGCCGCCGCCGGCGCGGCAGGCGGGTTGGGTGGAAGACAACGGCGGGAGTGAAGTCCTCGCGCGCGCCCGGCAGCAGCTCGGCCAGTACTTCGCCGGCACGCGCACGACGTTCGACCTGCCTTTGGACGCCGCCGGCTCGGCGTTCCAGCAGCGCGTGTGGGACGCCCTGCGCGCCATCCCCTACGGGACGACCACGAGCTACGGCGAGCTGGCGCGGCGGCTGGGTGACCGCAAAGCCACCCGCGCCGTCGGCGCCGCCAACGGCAAGAACCCGATTCCCATCATCGTTCCCTGTCATCGGGTCGTCGGGGCGCGCGGGGCGCTGACGGGGTTCGGCGGCGGGATGGACAGGAAGCGCTGGCTCTTGGAGCACGAGGGGTCCCTGTTGAAGCTTCCCTAATTAGCTTGCTGGGTCATGATGCAAGCCCCGCCCAGCCTCCCCGAGCGAATCCAAGGCCTCACGGCCGTCGCCGCGAATCTGTCGTGGAGCTGGAACCGCGACGCCCGCGCGCTGTTCCACCGGATCGATCCGGCGCTCTGGCACCTCACCCGCCACAATCCCATCGAGCTGCTGCGCCGCGTCGATCCGGCGCGCCTCACCACCTGCGCCGAGGAGCCGGAGTTCCTGCGGCTCTACGCCGCCGCCCTGGCCGCGGCCCAACGCGAGCGGACATCCACCGCGGGCATCGTGGAGCGGCCGGTCGCCTACTTCTGCGCCGAGTTCGGGCTCCACAGCTCGCTGCCGATCTACTCCGGGGGCCTCGGCGTCCTCGCCGGCGACCACTGCAAGGCGGCGTCGGACCTCGGTGTGCCGCTCGTCGGCGTCGGACTGTTCTACACGAAAGGGTACTCGGACCAGCGGTTGCGGCCCGACGGCTGGCAGGAGGACGCCGAGGAGCGCTTCGACGTCGCGGCGACGCCCCTGGAGCAAGTGAGACTCACCCCCGGGGGCGATACTGGCCTCGCGACGGTGCAGGTGTCCGGGCGCCTCGTCAGCGTCGGGGCGTGGCGCGTCACCGTGGGCCGCGTGCCGGTCTTCCTCCTGGATACCGACCTTAAGCAGAATGACCCGGCCGACCGCGGGCTGTGCAACCGCCTCTACGCCGGCGGGCCGGAGCTGCGGCTGCGGCAAGAGTGGATCCTCGGCGTCGGCGGCGTCCGGGTGCTGCGCGCCCTGGGGTACGACCCGGCGGCCTGGCACGCCAACGAAGGACATGCGGCCTTCATGCTGATTGAGCGTCTGCGGGAGCTCGTGACGCGTGGCACCCCGTTCGCGGAGGCCGTCCGCCTGGTGCGCACGACCAGCGTCTTCACCACCCACACGCCGGTGCCCGCGGGGCACGACACCTTCTCCCCCGAGCAGGTCGAGCAGTGCACCGGTCCGGTATGGCAGGAAATGGGGGTCAGCCGGGAGCAGCTGCTCCGCCTCGGCCATCACCCCGCCGTGGACCACGACCGCTTCCACATGCCGGTCGCGGCGATCCGGCTCTCGGCCCGGGTCAACGGCGTGTCGCGCCGCCACGGCGAGGAGTCGCGCCGGATCTGGTCCCCGCTCTGGCCGGACCGCGAGGTCGCGCGGGTGCCGATCGGACACGTCACGAATGGCGTACACGTCGCGACCTGGATGGCGAACCCGCTCGTGACTCTCCTCAATGCGCATCTCGGACCGGACTGGCTGCAGCGGATGGACGACCCGGCGCTGTGGAACAAGGTCCTGGAGCTGGACGGCGCCGCGCTGTGGGCGGTGCGCAACGAGCTCAAGTCCCATCTGATGCGGAGCATCCGGGAGCAGGCGCGCCGGCGCTGGGCGGACCAGTGGAAGGAAGCCGTGCACCTCGTGGGCGCGGGGACATTGCTCGATCAAGACGCCCTGACGATCGGCTTCGGCCGCCGCTTTGCCACCTACAAACGGGCCGACCTGATCTTTCGCGATCCCGACCGGTTGCAGCGCCTGCTCGTCAACCCGTGGCGCCCGGTGCAGATCGTGTTCGCGGGGAAGGCGCACCCGGCTGACGAGCCCGGCAAAGAGGTGCTCCAGCGGGTGTACGCGCACACCCGGGAAGCGCGCTTCGAGGGCCGCATCGCGTTCATCGAGGACTACGACATGCACGTCGCGCACCGCCTGGTGCAGGGCGTGGACCTCTGGCTCAACGTGCCGCGGGCACCGCTCGAGGCGTGCGGCACGAGCGGCATGAAGGCGGGCTTGAACGGCGTGCCGCAGCTCAGCACGCTGGACGGCTGGTGGAGCGAGGGTTACGATGGCTCGAACGGCTGGGCGATCCCGGCGGGCGAGGCAGGCGACGCGCCCGACGCCGAGCACTTGTACCGGCTGCTCGAGCAGGAAGTCGTTCCACTGTATTATGACCGGGATGCACAGGGTGTCCCGCGCGGCTGGGTGGAGAGGATGAAGCACACGATGCATACGGCGGGCGAGCGGTTCACCGCGCAGCGCATGGTGCGGCAATATCTCACGGAGTACTACGTGCCCGCGATCCGAGGCGAGATGCCCGACGATCCGCCAACGGCGTGACGACGCCAGCCTCGAAGCCTCGTCGACGGGCTGCCGCCCGGCCGCGCCGGGCGGCCGGCGCCGTGGCTACCCCCGTGGCGCAGATCCCCGCCGCGGAGCGGATCGGCGTCACCCACCTGACCGCCGAGTACTGGCCCTTCGCCCGCACCGGCGGGCTGGGGGAGGCGGTGAGCGGCCTGGCGACCTTTCAGGCCGCCGCCGGCCACCCGACGACGGTCGTCATGCCGCTGTATCAGCAGGTGCGCGAGACCACGCCGTCGCTCGAGCGCACGGGCTCGCCGCTCGCGATCACGCTCGGCGGGCGCACCGAGCGCGCGTGGCTGTATCGCACGCCGCCCGCCCCCGGTCCGCAGGTCTTCTTCATCGAGCATCCCGACTTCTTCGACCGGGCGGGCATCTACGGCGACAACGGCGGGGACTACCCGGACAACGCCCGGCGCTTCGCATTTTTCTGTCTCGCCGCGCTCACGGCGCTCCCCGAGATCGCGCCGGAGACGCAGGTGCTGCACGTGCACGACTGGCACACGGCCCTGGCGCCGGTGTACCTGCGCACCGCGCTCGCCGGCGAGCCATTCTACGACCGCCTGGCGATCGTGCTGTCCGTGCACAACGCCGGGTTCCAAGGGCATTTCCCCGCCGAGACGGTGACCGAGCTGGGTTTTCCCCCGGAGCTCTATAACGTCGGCGTGTTCGAGTGGTACGGTCGCATGAACGCGCTCAAGGGGGCGTTGGCATTCTCCGACGTCGCCGTGACCGTGAGCCCAACGCACGCGCAGGAGCTGTGCACGCCGGACGGCGGCTTCGGCTTGCACGACACGTTCATT
>JBGPOM010000065.1:0-8072 GCA_041488075.1 Gemmatimonadota bacterium | reverse complement strand
ATCAGCGTGCCAACGCGGACGACGGCGTTCCCGCCGACGTGATAGCGGGTGAAGTCGCGGAACGTGCCGCGCTCGGAGCGGTGCAGGACTTTGGGGTTCACGAACGCCATCGTCGAGACATCCACGCGCTCGCTGAACCGGTGGTCCACCGTCACGCCGAGGCGGCCGACGAGGTTGTCGCGCCGCTCGTCGCGGGCGAGATATGTCGCGTTCGCCTGGCGGGGGTCCGCCGCCACCTGTGCCGCCGTGAGCGGTCCCGGAATGCGGAACAGATTGTGGCTCCCCACCGCGTAGATGCCGAGGTCGGTGTGCTCGGTGAGCGAAGTGACGAGCGCCATGTTGAGGAGTGAGCGCTCGCTGCCGGAGTGCGCCCGCCATCCGTCGAAGTCGCTGCGCACCAACGACGCGGCGAGCTTCCCCGCGCCGAGCCGCACCCCCCCGCGCAGCGCCCAGCGCTGCAGGCCGAAGGAGCCGACCATCGGCTCGACGGCGCCCAACCGGTCGTCGAACTCGGGCAGGGTGGAGACGCTGACCACCCCCCCGGCGGCGTTCCCCCACACCGCCGAGGCGTTGGACCGGATCACCTCGATCGACTGGGCGGCGGCGAGATCGATCCCGTCGAACGACGTGCGGCCGTCGGGCTCCGTCTCGGGGAATCCGTCGAGCAGCACGCGAATCCCGCGCGTCGTCCCGGCGTTGGAGCGGTCCCCCGCCCCGCGCGCCCCGTACCCCCGGATCGCGATCCGCACGTCCTGATTCCCGTAGCGCGACTGCACGACGACCCCGGGGACGAGGTTCAACGCGTCGTCCAGCCCATAGCCGGAGGTGCCGAAGAGGTCGCGCTTCTTGATCTGGGTGAGCGCCAACGGGACGCGGAAGACGTCGGTGGCGTGGCGCGTGGCGGTGACGGTCACCGGCGCGAGGACGGTGGGAACGGTGTCGCGCCCCTGCGTGTCGGGGACCTGCGCGGCGAGCAAGACGGCGAGCACGAGGGTCATGACGTTAGACGATACAAACAACTGCGGGGGTCGTCCAGCGCCGGTCAGACCCCGGCGATGGCCTCGATCGGGTCGAGCTTCGCCGCCCGGCGGGCGGGATACCAGCCGAACAACACGCCCACGAGCAGCGCGAAGATGACCGCCAGGAACACGCCGGGGACATTCACCGGGATCACGAACGGCTTGCCGAATTGCCGGCCGATCACTTCGGTGATCACGGTGAGGCCGGCGCCGCCGGCGATGCCGGTCACCGCGCCCAGGAACGCCAGGGTCAGGGACTCCGCGAGAAACAGCCGCAGAATGGCGCCGTCGTCGGCGCCGAGCGCCTTGCGAATCCCGATCTCGCGCACGCGCTCGCGCACCGAGATGAGGAGCACGCTGAACAACCCGATGCCGCCGACCACGAGCGTGACGCCCGCGATCGTGAACATCACCGCGTTCCAGCCCCCCAGGATGTTATCGGCCATGGCGAGGTCGGACAGGACGTCGGCCGCTCTGTTGTCGATCTCGAAGTCCTGCGTGCCCCCGTGGCGCTGGCGCAACAGCGACACACCGCGCCGTAGCACATCCCCGAAGTCGGCGGACGGAGCCGCGGTGACGAGCACCTCATTAATACGACTCTCTCCCTGACTGTAGCGGGTGAGGTACGTGTAGGGGATGTAGATGCGCCGTGCCACAAACGTGAAATCGGCGGGGATGATGTCGAATTCGATGGGCGCGACGACGCCGATCACGAGGAAGCGTACGCCACCAACCGTAATTGTCTGCCCTACCGGCGCCGCGTTTCCGAATAGATCGTGCACCAGCTCCGACCCCACCACGGCAACCCGCGCCCGGTTGGCGACGTCCAATGACCGGATGCTGCGGCCGCCCGTGATCCGGTAGTTCCGCATCTCGAGGTAGCCGGCGTCCACACCATCGATGCGGACCTGGCGGCGGTCGGCCGGCGCGTTAACGACGTAGTCGTCCCCATAGTTGCGCCCGTGCACGCTCGCGACGCCAGGGAGGGCACGCAGCGCCTCGAGATCGTTGATCCGTAATCCCGTGTGGCGCAACGCCGCCGCGCCGTGCGCATCCGACCGGGGACCCCGGTCATCCGCGATAAAGCTGCGTGCCAGGCCCATCGAAATGAGATCGTTGTACACGAGGGTTTTCATCGCTGAGGCGAGCGACGTCATGGATACCACCGATGCGGCGCCGAACACGATGCCCGACAGCGTGAGCAGCGAGCGCAGCTTGTGCCCCCGGATCTCGCGCAACGCATCGGTCACGAGCTCGAGCCACTCACGCATAGCGCAGCGCCTCCACGGGGGAGAGGCGGGCGGCGCGGAGCGCCGGGAACAGCCCGGCGACGAGTCCCACACACAGCGCCGTCAGGGTCGACACGGCGGCGATGAACGGGCTCACGACCGCCGGCATCTGCATGACGTGCGCGACGATGCCCGTCAGGGCCGTGCCGAGCCCCAGCCCGACGAGCCCGCCCATCACCGTCACCACCAGCACTTCCGCGAGTACGTGGGCGAAGATGGCACCGGCCGTGGCGCCGAGCGCCATGCGCGTGCCGAACTCGCGCACCCGCTCCACCACCGAGGCGAGCAGGATGTTCGCGATCACGATCCCGCCGGTGATGAGCGAGACGACGCCCACGACGAGGAAGATGAAATTGAAGAGCAGCAGGAACTGACCGGCCTCCTGGCCCGCTCCCTGCCCCGACGCGCGAATGTCGAAGTCCTCCACGCCGTGGCGGGCGAAGAGCAGGCTGCGCACCTGCGATTGCGCGACGCCCGCGCCGATCCCCGGCTTCGCCCTGAGCGTCAGGAAGTCGAGGTGGTCGACCGCGCTGTGCTGCGCGATCGCCGTACTGATCGGGATGTAGGCGCGCTCGTTCCGGTACTCGAGCGCGTTGCTCTCCCACGCCGCGAAGTAGAACTCCTCGCGCTCCAGGACGCCCACGACCGTGTAATGCTTCCCCCCGATGCTCACCAGCTGGCCGACGGCGCGGGGTGCGACGCCGAACAGCGAGTCCGCGTACTTCCAGCCGAGCACGGCGACCCGCGCCTGCTGCCGTACGTCCAGGTCGCTCAGGTAGCGCCCCACGAGCGGCTTGATGTCGTTGATCGCCATGTAGTCGGGCACCGTGCCGATCACCTGGCCGTCGAAGCTCGTGTTCCCCACACGGTAGGACAGCTGCTGGGCCCACCCTGGACTCACCGCCGCGAGCGCGCCCGCCCGGTCCCGGAGGTACTGCGCGTCGCGGAAGGTGAGCCGCTTCGAGGCCAGCTCCCGGGCAGCGGGATGCGCGGACCGCTCACGGTCCGACACGATGATCGTCCCGCGACCACCGACCTCGTTCAGGAACTGCTCAGTGAGCGCCGTCTGGCCCCCGAACAGCGCCAGCACGGTGACGATACTGCAGGTGCCGAGGATGAGGCCGAGCAGCGACAGGACCGTTTGGCCCCAGTGGCGCCGCGCCTCGTCCAGCCCGGTGAGGAGCGACTCGAGCAGGTTCAGACGACCCGCCCGTCGCTCATCTGAATGACGCGCTCGGCCCGCGCCGCCACGGTGGGATCGTGCGTCACGAGGACGATGGTGTGACCGGCCCCGTGCAGCTCCGCGAACGTCCGCAGCACTTCCGCCCCCGACTGCGAATCGAGGTTTCCGGTGGGCTCGTCCGCCATCAGGATGGCCGGCTCGCCCACCAGCGCGCGCGCGATCGCCACGCGCTGGCGCTCGCCGCCCGACAGCTCGTCGGGGCGGTGTCCCACGCGGGGCGTGAGCCCGAGGCGCTCGAGGATGCGCAACGCGCGCGCCCGGCGCTCCCCGCGCGGCACCCCGCCCCGGTACTTGAGCGGCAGCGCCACGTTCTCTTCGACCGTGAGCCGGGGCATCAGATTGAACGTCTGGAAGACGAATCCGACCTTGCGGTTCCGCACCTGCGCCAGCCGCTTGCCCGACAAGCCGCCGACGTCCTCGCCGTCCAGCCGGTACGTCCCGGACGTCGGCGTGTCGAGACAGCCCAGGATGTGCATCAAGGTGCTCTTTCCCGACCCCGAGGGCCCCGTGATCGCAACGAACTCTCCCGCCCCCACGTCCACGTCCACGCCGCGCAGCGCCGCGACGTCCACCTGCCCCAAGCGGTAGATCTTGGCGAGCCCGCGCGCCCGAATCAAATCGATCGGATCGATCGGATCGATCAACGCCGGCATCAGCGGCGCCGCGCGGGGTTCCGCGCGCGCTCCGCCGCCGCGACCGGATCCTCGAGCGCGATCGAGTCTCCCGCCGCGAGTCCGCCGGCGAGCTCCACGTAGAAGAGATCGGAGAGGCCGAGCGTCACCGCCACGGGCTGCGGGCCGCTGCCCCCGATCCTGTAGACGATGGGCTTCCCCTCCTGGAGCAGCACCGCCTCGACCGGCACGCGCAGCACGCCGCTCTTCACCGGCCCCGAGATCCGCACGTTGGCGGTCATCCCCGGCCGCAGGATGCTCTGGCCCGCCGTCACTTCGATCTCCACGTCGAACACCCGCACCCGCTCCTGCTGGCGCGCCGCGGGGGGCACGAGACGCACCACGCCCCGAGCGGTGTCGCCGGGGAAGGCGTCCACCGTGAGCGCGACGCGGTCGCCGCGCTTCACTTTCCCGATATCCACCTCGTTGATTGCCGCCTTGACGATCAGCGTCGACAGGTCCGCGATCGTGAACAGCTCCGTGCCGCCGCCGAAGGCGCTCGTCCCCCCCACCACGGTCTCCCCCTCCTCCACGCCGCGTGCGATGACCACGCCCGCCGCCGGCGCGATGATCCGTGCCCACTGCGCCCCCCCGCCGCCGGAGTCGCCCGCGGTCACGCCCGAAAGCTGCACCAACCGCAGTTGGTCCTGCGCCGTGCGCCACTGGTTGTCGGCCTGTTCGTACGCGACCCGCCGCTGGTCCAGGTCCGCTTGCGTGATGCCGCCCATCGCCGACAGCGCCTGCGCGCGGTCCAGGTCGCGGCGGGCGTTGTCGCGGGCGATCTGCGCGCGCGCGATCTCGCTGCGCAGCTGCGCCAGGCTGTTCGCCTGGGCGATGTCGGGGAGAATGCGGGCGAGGCCCTGGCCCGGCTGCACCCGGTCGCCCTCCCGCACGTACAACTGCTGCACAACACCGGAAATCGGCGACTTCACCACGATGCTCCGCTCGGGCTCGACGAGACCCGTTTCCTCGACGGTCACCCGCACGTCGCCGCGGTCCACCACGCCGACCTTGTAGGGACGGCCCGCGCCGGCCTCGGCGCCGGCCTTGGCGCACGCGGGCGCGAGCGCGGCGAGCGGCAGGACGGCGATCAAGACGAACGCTGGCTTCATGCGGCGGCTCCGGATGTGGGCGGCTGGATGGTTCGCCTAACTCGACGGGGGCTGGCCCGGTACGGTTTCACGGTGAAATTACAGCCCCTATGAACGGACTGCTCGGCGACTGGACCAACCTGCTGCTGCGCTGGACCCACTTCATCGCGGGGATCGCCTGGATCGGCAGCTCCTTCTACTTCATCTGGTTGGACCGCGCGCTCGCCGCCCCCGCTCGGCCTCGCCCGGGGGTCGAGGGAGACGTGTGGATGGTGCACAGCGGTGGGTTCTACCAGACCGAGAAGCGCCGCCCCGGTCCCGGAGAGGTGCCCGCCGTTCTGCACTGGTTCAAGTGGGAGGCCTTGCTTACCTGGATCAGCGGGATCGCCCTGCTCGTGCTCGTCTATTACTTGAGCGGCGCCTACCTCCTGGACCCGGCGGTGTCCAGCATCGGCCGCGGCGCGGCGACCGCCCTCGGCATCGCGCTGCTCGTGGTGGGTTGGGCCGCGTACGATGGGCTGTGGCGCTCGCTCGCCGCCCGCCCGGGCGTGGCGGCGGCCGTCTCGCTCGTCCTGCTCGCCGCCGTCACGATCGGCCTGTGCCGGCTGCTCTCGGGCCGCGCGGCGTACATGCACGTCGGCGCGCTGCTCGGGACGCTGATGGTGGCCAACGTGTGGATGCGCATCCTCCCCGCGCAGCGCGAGATGATCGCGGCCGCCGTGGCCGGCCGGCAGCCCGACTTCACGCTGGGCGAGCGCGCCAAGCGGCGCTCGGTCCACAACAGCTACATGACGTTCCCGCTGCTCTTTATCATGTTGAGCAACCACTACCCGGCGATGTACGCGAGCCCCGTCAACTGGCTCGTATTGCTGCTGCTGTTCGTCGCCGGAGCGGCAACGCGCCACGCCATGATCGGGCGCGGGGCATCCGCGCGCTGGGCCCCGGTGCCGGCCGCGGCCGCGCTCCTCGGGGCGGTGTTCTTCTCGGCGCCGACAGGTACTGCGGCCGAGGGAGCGCCCGCGTTCGCAGCGGTGCGCGCCGTCGTCGCGCAGCGGTGCCTGCCCTGCCACTCACGGTTCCCGACCGATCCCACGTTCGGCGCGGCGCCGGCCGGCGTCGCGTTCGACACGCCGGAGAGCATCGCGCGGCTCGCGGAGCGGATTCGCGTGCGGGCGGTCGAGACGCGGACGATGCCCCTCGGTAACAAGACCGGCATGATGCCGGAGGAGCGCGCGCTGCTCGGCCGCTGGATCGCGGCTGGAGCCCCGCTCCGCTAGGGCAACTCCGCCGTCGCCAGAAAGCGGGGTGGGCGGCGCGGCCGCGCCGCCTGCTCGTAGGCGTAGGCGAGCTTCACAAGCGTCGGCTCGCTCCACGCGCGCCCGATGAACGACATGCCGACGGGCAGGCCGAACGCGTACCCCACCGGCACGCTGATGCTGGGATAGCCCGCGACCGCCGCGGGAGTCGAGCTGGCACCGAGGAAGTGGTCGCCGTTCACGAGATCGGTCGGCCACGGCGGGCTCCCCGTGGGAGCGACGATCGCGTCCAGGGTGTACTGCGCGAACACTGAGTCGAGTCCCTCGGTGCGCGACAGGCGGCGGTCCTTCTCGAGCGCATCCACGTACGCCTGCTCGGTGAGCGGCCCTTTCTCCTGGGCCTGGACGAAGATCTCCTGCCCGAAGTACGCCAGCTCGAGGGTCTTGTTCGCCTCGTTGAACGCAATCAGGTCGGCGAGTGTGCGCATGGGCCCGCGGGACCATTCGGCCAGATAGGCGTTCAGGTCCGCCTTGAATTCGTACAGCAGTACGATGAACTCGGAGTCATCGTACTCGCCGAGGTGCGGAATGTCGGCCGGGTCCACGATGGTGGCGCCCTGGCGCTTCAGCACGTCGATCGCCGTCTCGACGAGCGCGTCCGCCTCGGGGCTGTAGCCGAAGCACTTCTTGCGCGCGACCCCGATGCGCGCGTCCTTCAGTCCATTCGGATCGAGGCCGGCGCTGTAGTCCTTGCCGCCCAGGACGCCGAGCAGGATCGCGGCATCGGTCACGGTGCGGGTCATGGGACCCGCCGTATCTTGGCTGTGGGCGATCGGGATGATGCCCGCCCCGCCGATCAGCCCCAACGTGGGCTTGACGCCGACGAGCGAGCAGGCCGACGAGGGACAGACGATGGAGCCGTCGGTCTCCGTGCCGACGCCCACGGCGGCGAGGCTCGCAGCGATGGCGGCGCCGGTGCCCGAGCTCGAGCCGCAGGGATTCCGGTCGAGCGCGTAGGGGTTCTTGCACTGCCCGCCACGACCGCTCCAGCCGCTCGACGACTGGTTGGACCGGAAGTTCGCCCATTCGCTCAGGTTCGTCTTCCCGAGGATCACGGCGCCCGCCGCACGCAGCCGCTCGGCGACGACGGCGTCGCGCGGCGCCGTCATGCCGGCGAGCGCCAGCGAGCCGGCCGTCGTCATCATCCGGTCGCCCGTCGCGATGTTGTCCTTGATGAGCACCGGGATGCCGTGCAGCGGACCGCGCGCTGCCACCCTCCCCCGGCTGGCTCTGCGCTCGGCATCGAGCCGATCGGCGATGGCCAGGGCGTCGGGATTGGTCTCGAGCACCGCCCGCAGCATCGGCCCCGAGCGGTTGAGCGCGTCAATGCGCGCGAGGTAGGCTTCGCACAGCGACCGACTGGTGTATCTTCCGACCCGCAGTCCCTCCTGGAGCGAGGCGATCGTGGCTTCCTCGAGCTCGAACGCCTGGCGCGGGCGCGGT
>JBGPOM010000064.1:0-8075 GCA_041488075.1 Gemmatimonadota bacterium | reverse complement strand
ATCGCGCGCGCCGCGCCGGCGTTCAAGGTGGTCATTGACGCGACCGCGGGCGCCAGATCACCGGCCGTCAGCAGGTCGCGCTTCAGCGCCGTCGTGAGGACCCCCGTGCCGATCGGTTTCGTGAGCACGAGGACGTCGCCGGGCCGGGCGCGGGCGAGGGTGACGATGCGGTCGGGGTGCGCCTCGCCGATCGCCACCATCCCGTACTTCGGCTCGGGGTCATCCACCGAGTGGCCGCCCAGCACGAATGCGCCGGCCTCCCGCGCCACGTCCTGGCCACCGCGCAGCACGTCGCCCAAGAGCTCGAGCGGCAGCTTGCCGCGCGGCCAGCCGACGAGGTTCAGCGCGAGGAGCGGCGTCGCGCCCATCGCGTACACGTCCGAGAAGGCGTTGGCCGCGGCGATGCGCCCGAAGTCGTAGGCGTCGTCCACGATGGGCGTGAAGAAGTCCACCGTCGCCACCAACGCGCGGTCCGGCGCCAGCCGGTACACGGCGGCGTCGTCCCGAGTCGAGGCGTCGACCAGGATCCGGGGATCCGTGAGGTGCGGCACGTGACGCAAGACCTGCGCCAACTCGGCGGAGCCGAGCTTGCAGGCTCAGCCCGCGCCGTGCGAGAACGCCGTCAGCCGGATGGTGGACATGAGTCCACCGAAGATACGCTAAGAGAGGCGCCAGGCGAGGAGAGCGCCCGCGGCGATGTAGCGGGTCACGTCGAGTCCGGCGTGCGCGAGCAGGTGGCGCCGCCGCTCCGGGTCGACGTGCTGCCACATGACCAGGCGCCGCGGGAACGCCACCAGCAGGCCGACCAGGAAAAACAACAGCCACCAACCGCCCGCGCCCAGCGAGTCGAACCACAGTGAGGCGAACAAGGTGACCACCGCGGCCTCAGCCAGCCGCCACCCGACCTCCCACCGATTGAACGACCAGACGAAGACACTCCTCCCGACGATCACGTCCCCACCCCAGCGGTAGCCGATGGGCGGGGCGACCACGAACAGCGCCGCCACCGGCAGCCACGCGAGGAGCAGCCGGCCGAGGGTCATCCTAGGGGCGGCGCCGGCGCGCGTAGCCGGGCCCGCGCAGACCGCGGCCGGGTCGCGCGTCGGTGAGCGTGCCCCGCTTCAGCACTGCCTGTCCGTTCACGAAGACGTAGGCGATGCCTGCCGACGGCTGGTGCGGCTGCTCGAAGGTGGCGCGGTCGATCACCGCCGCCGGGTCGAACACCGTGATGTCGGCGTACAACCCCGGGCGCACGAGGCCGCGGTCGGTCAGGCCCACGCGCTGCGCAGCGAGCGACGTCATCTTGCGCACGGCGTACTCGAGCGTCATGAGCCGCTGCTCGCGCACGTACCGGCCCAGGATGCGGGTGAAGGAGCCGTAGGCGCGGGGATGCGTGCCTTCCCTGCCGAACGGTCCGTCGGGAGCGACGCCGCCCGCGTCGGTGTTCACGGCCACCCACCAGTGCTGCATCGCAGCCTGCACGTCGGGCTCGCTCATGAGGAAATAGATGGCGCCGCTGCGCGCGTGGTCCGCGAGGATCAGGTCGAACATCGTCTCGATCGGATCCTGCCGGCGCGCTGCGGCGATTTCGGAGAGGCGCTTCCCCTGGAGATAGTGAAGGGAATCCTCGAATGGGAATACGATGACGCCCTGCGGCCCTTCGGTGGCCCGGTAGAAGCGGTCGGTGACCTGCGGGGGGGCGAGCAGCTCGGCGCGGAGCCGCGCCCGCGTGGCCGGGTCGCGCAGGCGCCAGAGCAGCGAATCATTCCCCCCCGAGTGAGCCCACGCCGGGACCGACGCGTCGAGCGAAGTCGCGCCTGCGAGATAGGGGTACTGGTCGGCGGTGACGTCGAGCCCCGCCGCGCGCGCCGAGTCGATCCGTGCCAGGACGTGGGGCATCCGGCCCCAGTTGCGCCGCCCCGAGACCTTCAGGTGCCAGATCTCGGCCGGGATGTCGGCCTCGCGGGCGATGCGGAACGTCTCGCTCAACGCAGCGTCGATCTGCCCGCCCTCGTTGCGCATGTGCGTCGCGTACACGCCGCCGTGACGCCGGGCGGCCTTCGCGAGCGCGATGATCTCCTCGGTCGGGGCGTAGAAGGCGGGGGCGTATTCGATCGACGTGGAGAGGCCCAGCGCGCCCTGCTCCATCGCCGTGTCGACCAGGGCGACCATGTGCGCCAGCTCTTCAGGCGTGGCGTGGCGGTCCTGCTTGCCCACGACCACCATGCGGACCTGCGTCGCTCCAACGAACGTCGCGATGTTGACGGTGCTCTTGGTGCGGGCGAGGTGCGCGAAGTAGCCGTCGAGATCGCGCCAGTCCTCCTGCACGCCGTACTTCTTCATCCCGGCGGAGTCGTCCACCACCAACGCATCGGTGAGCGGGGCGATCGACCCGCCTTCGCCGGTCACCTCGGTGGTGATGCCTTGAGTCACCTTGCTCAGGACCCGGTTGTCCGCCAGGACGTTGAATTCGGACTGGCCGAGCATATCGATGAACCCCGGCGCGACCACGAGGCCGGAGACATCGAGGGTCTCGCGTGCAGTGGCCGACCCGAGGTAGCCCACGGCGGCGATGCGATCGCCCGTGATGGCGACGTCCCCCGCGTAGCGCGGATTGCCGCTGCCGTCCACGATCGAGCCGCCGCGCAGGATGACGTCGTAGTCGCTTACGCCGCCGTCGGCGGGCCGGAGGCACGCGCCGAGCAGCAGCAGCGACAGGATGCTCATTCTTTCCATGCGGCTCTCAGGGAATCGGGCCGCAGCAGGCGGCCCCGGGTCATGACCCAGGCGATGTTGCGCGTCGCCGCGATGTCCTGGGCCGGGTTCGCGTTCAGCACGACCAGGTCGGCGACGTTGCCGGGCGCCACGAGGCCGAGCGAATCGGCATGGAGCAGCTGGGCCCCGTGGCGGGTGGCCGCCGTAATCGCCTCGAGCGGCGTGAGCCCCGCCTCGACGAGCAGGGCCATCTCTTCGTGCAGGGAGAATCCCGGGACGAGCAACTGGTTCGCGGCGTCGCTGCCCGCGGCGATCAAGCCGCCGGCGCGCTTGAACTCGCGCACGAACTGATCCTGCCGCGCGCGCGCGCGGCGGAACGCGTCGAAGTCGCGCGGGCGCCACCCCGCGCGGCGCAGCAACCCCGCCACGTCGCGCACGCTCCGGGCGTCGCCCGGGACATCCTCCATCCCCGGCCGTGTGAGGAGGATGGGGTTGTCGAGCCGGGACAGCATCTCGTGCAGGATGAGGGTTGGAACGATGGCAACCCTGGTCTGGGCGAGCGCCCGCGCCGTGCGGGCCAGCGCCGCGGAGTCGAGCGTCGTCCAGCCCTGCTCCTCCGTGGTCCAGCCGGCGAGGAAGAGGTCGTGGGCGCGGAAATAGAAGGCGGGGTTCCGCGCCGCCGCCTGCACGACCCCCGCCATGTGCTCGAGCGAGACGACTCCCGCGCGGGCGGCCGTCAGGGCGTCGGTCTTGCCGAGGTGCGCGGCGACCGGGAGCCGCAGCGTCCGCGCCTCGTCCATTAACGCCCGCAGCAGGGCGGGGGTGATCTTCGTGTAGATCTTCAGGTAGTCGGCCCCGGCGACGGCGCGCAGATCCACCGCGTGGCGCGCTTCGGCCGCCGTCGCCACGCCGGTCGCCGTGGAATAGGTCGGGGGCACGCCGTCGATCATCGCGCCCGCCGTGAACATCCGGGGACCGGTGATGGTGCCCAGGTTCAGGTCGCTCTTCAGGATGAACGCGGAGTCGTTGGCGCCGTGCAAGTCGCGGACGGTCGTGACGCCCCAGGCGAGATAGCGCGGCACCGTCCAGCGCTCCGCGTGGGCGTGCGCGTCGATCAGCCCAGGAATGACGGTCTTCCCGACGAGGTCGATCCGCTGGGCGCCGTTGGGGATGTGGATCTCGTTGACCCGGGCCACCGCCTCGATGTGGCCGTTCCGGATGAGAATGACCGCGTCTTCCTTCGGCGCGCCCCCCGCGCCGTCGATGAGCGTGGCGCCCTCGAGTGCGATCACGCCCTTGCCGCCCGGCTCGCAGCCGCCGAGCAGGAGCATGCAGATGAGAAGACGCCTCACGGCTTGGGGTCCGCCGAGGTGTGGTCGTGCAGGATGCGCCAGCGCTTGCCTTGGCGCTGCAGCACGAGGGTGAAGGGGCCGCTCGCGACCACGGAACCGCCCCGCACCAGCCGGAAGCGGGCGGTGGCGTAGGCGAAATCGGGAGTGAGTGCGCGCACGCGGACCTCGTCGAACGCCACCGAGTCGCGCGACTTGCCGGGCGCGAAGTAGTTCGCCTGATAGCGGTCGAACAGGGCCTGCCACCCGTATTGCACGTGGCCGCCCGACACGTAGCTCGTCAGCGAGTCGTCGGCGTAGTCGCTCATGAAACCTGCCAGGTCGCCGCGGTTCCAATCGGCGGCCGACCGGGTCAGCATCGCCGCGATCTCGCGCGGCGGATCGCCCATCGTGACGGGCGGCGCGCTGCACCCTGTCGCGAAGAGCATCAGGCACCACACACGACGCACGACACACCTCTTCAGTTGAAGACTGGTCCCAACGTACCTTCCACCATGGCCGACGCAACCCCGCTGTGGGAGACGACGGTGTACGGACCGGTGCGCTCGCGGCGCCTCGGTGTGAGTCTCGGATTGAACCTCCAGCCGCAACGCTCGAAGCTTTGCTCGTTCGACTGTCCCTATTGCCAGTGCGGCTTCAACACTGCGAAGGCCGAGGGGTCGCGTTGGCCTTCGCCCGATGAGGTCGTCCACAGCCTGACCCGCGCGCTGGCCCGCGTTCCAGCGCCCCCCGACTGGATCACCTTCTCGGGTAACGGCGAGCCGACGCTGCACCCCCGCTTCCACGTCGTCGTGGACCGCGTCCTCGCGGTCCGCGCCGAGGTCGCGCCCACGACCCGTGTGGGGATCCTGTCCAACGGGCTCACCGCCGGCCAGCCGGCGGTGCGCGCCGCGTTGCTGCGGCTCGACGCGCGCATCATGAAGCTCGATCCAGGGCCGATGGAAAAAGTGAACGGCGTGCGCTACGACGTGGACCGGCTGGCGCTGGATTACCGGGCGCTCAAGCCGTGTACCGTGCAGGCGATGGTGGTCCGGGGGGCGGGGAGGGGGGGGGAGTGGGACGGCTCGAGCGACGCGAGCGTGGCGGCGTGGCTGCCGCGTCTCGTGCGGGCGGATCCCAGTGCCGTTCAGCTGTATTCGCTCGCGCGACTGCCGGCCGATGCAAGGGTCCACAACGTGCCGCGGGAGCGCCTCGAGGAGATGGCCGTGGCCATCCGCGAAGCGCTCCCGCGATGTCGTGTCGAGGTGTTCTAGCGCCGGCGCTTCTTCTTACCGGTTTTCTTCTTCTTCGCCGTTTTCTTCTTGGCTTTAGGACGCGCCTTCTTTGCGGCCTTCTTCTTTTTCTTTGCCTTCTTCTTGGCCTTCGGCTTCTTCGCGGCGGGCGCCTTCGGCTTGTCCCACATGGGCGCGGGCGCCGGGGCAGGGACGGGCGCGGGCGAAGGAGCCGAGGGGAACATTGGCTCCGAGAAGCCCGGTCCCGGCCAGCTGCTCTCGGTGTAATCCATCTGCTCAAGCATCGGATCTCTCCTCTGCGGGGTGGCTGGGCGTGGCCTATAGCTTACCCGCGGAATCGGACCACGCAAGTGCGCGCGCAGGCCGTGGCAAGTTGGCTTGACAACGCCATTTACGGGGGCTTAGGTTGCGCCAAGCCATGACCAATCGCGTACCTCTCGCGGCGCTCGTGCTCACGCTTCCGGGTGCCGCGCTGGCACAAAACGTCGCCGAAGTCCAGGTCGCACCCCCGACGATCACCATCCGTGTGGGGGAGCGGAGTGGACTCTTGGCCACCGCGTTCGACCGCATCGGCAACGTCATTCCCACCATCCGGATCATCTGGTCGTCCAACAACTTGAGCGTCGCCAAGGTGGACAACAATGGTACGGTGACGGGGGTGGGGAACGGCGTCGCCATCGTCGAGGCGCGTGTGGGGCCGCGCAAGGGCCAGGCGGCGGTGCAGGTGGTCGGTGGCGCCAGCCCCGCGCAACCGGCGGGCCCCCCGACGCAGCAGGTCCCCACTCCGCCCCCTGCCGGGGCGACGCCCGCCGGGCCCGATCCTTTCGCAGGGCAGCCGGCCGGGAGCGGCGCAGCGGCTGCGCTGCGGCTCGAGCCGGGCGCCATCTATCTTCTCCCGTCCGAGAACACCCGGGTCTCCCCGCGCGCCCTCCGCGAGGACGGGTCAGCGGCCGCCCCGGTCATCGTGACATGGAACTCGCTCCGCTCGGACGTCGCGAGCGTGGACCAGAACGGCAACGTCGTCGCGCTCGCGCCGGGCCAGGGAACGATCCAGGCGACGGCGTCGGGGGGGGGCGGGCTGACGGCGACGGCCCCCGTCGTGGTGCAGTCCGCAGAATTCACGGTGCGCGAGGCCTCGCCCCTGATGCTGTCGCCGGGCGAGATCGACACGCTGCACGTGATCGTCGCGTCGCAGAACAACCGGGTGGTGAATCCGCTCGTGCTCCAGTGGGCGTCGAGCGACCAGAGCGTGGCGCGGGTCAGCCTCGCGGGCGCGGTCACGGCGGCGGGACCGGGGAAGGCGACGCTCACGGTGTCGGGGCTGCTGCAGAGCAAGAGCATCGAGGTCTCGGTTCATCGCCTCGCCGAGGCGATGGAAGTGCGGCCCCGCTTTTCGGCCGTGGTGCAGCTGCCGCTCACCGCGACGCTGAAGTTCGAGGCCCAGGCGCTCGCCGGAGACAGAACCCCGATCCCCGAAGCGCCGCTCCGGTGGAGCGTCGCGGACCCCGCCATCGCGACCTTCGATGCGCAGACGGGGATCCTCACGGGCAAGGCGGTCGGTTCGACGCAGCTGACGGTGCGCGGGCCGGGGTCCGGCCTGGTGGTCACCTGGAACGTCACGGTGATCGCCGGCTCGGTGAAGTTCGCCCAGCCCCGCGTGGGGGTGGGGCTGAACGAGCGCTACACCCTGCGCCCGAGCTACGCCGACGACCAGGGGACGATCATCGGCCCGGCGGCGAACCTCGCCTGGAGCACCGACAATCCACAGGTCGCGACGGTCGGAGAGGACGGCACCGTGGCGGGAGTCGGGTACGGCCACGCCCTGATCACGGCGACGGCGCCGGGCGGCAAGACCGCCTCGGCCGACGTGTACGTCGTGGGGGAGATCGTCGTGTCGAGCTCGCGCAGCGGCAAGTTCCAGCTGTACGCGACGGAGCGGGCCAATCTCGCACAGTTCGCCAAGATCACGACCGACACGGCGATCGCCACCGATCCCGCCTTCTCCCCCGACGGTTCACGCATCGCCTACGTCTCCACGTCGCCCGGCAATGCGGAGATCTTCGTGATGAACGCCGACGGGACGAGCCCGACGCGCCTGACGAGCGATCCGCAGGCCGACGGCCGTCCCGTCTTCACCCCCGACGGCCAGACGATTCTGTTCCACTCGGCGCGCACCGCCGGCAAGCAGCAGATTTGGGCCATCAACGTGGACGGCTCGGGGCTCACTCAGCTCACGCGCGACTCGGTCAGCTTCGCCCCCGCCGTCTCGCCCGACGGGCAAACCGTGGCCTACGTCTCGATACGCGACAGGAACTACGACATCTGGCTGATGTCGCGCGACGGCTCGAACCAGCGGCAGTTCACCCGCTCGCCGCAGCAGCGCGAATCGGAGCCGCGGTTCCTGCGCGACGGCACGCTCGTCTACCTCGTCGAGCGGCGGGAGGGGAATCGCACCGTCCAGCAGGTGGTCCGCGCCGATCTCACGACGGGTGGTATCACACCCATCAGCGGCATCGACTTGGCGCTCGCGTCGTTCGCCGTGTCGCCCTCCGGTGATCTGGTCGCGCTGGTGGTGAACGCGCAACCCGAGAACCGCCGCAACCCGATCTACAAGGTGTACATCCAGCCGGTCGGTTCGAGCACGCCCGTGCCGATGCCCACGACCGGTACGGAGCAGATGGTCACGCCGACCTTCCGCCCGTAGCCGGCCGCGCATGCGCGCCTGCGTTCTCACCGCCGCCGGCGGATTTCCCGGCGAGCATCTCGCGATCACTGACGT
>JBGPOM010000063.1:0-8087 GCA_041488075.1 Gemmatimonadota bacterium | reverse complement strand
GGGCAGATGGTGACGATCAACCAGCGGCTCGATTTCGACATGATCGAGCTGATCGCGTCGGCGTTCGGCTTCCAGGCGGCGAAGGAGGAAGAGTACGCGTCGACCGAGACCGCGGAAGCGGCGGATGCCGCGGAGACGCTCAAGCCGCGGCCGCCGGTGGTCACGATCATGGGCCACGTCGACCACGGTAAGACGTCCCTGCTCGACTATGTGCGCAAGACCAACGTCGTCGCGGGTGAGGCGGGCGGCATCACGCAGCACATCGGCGCCCATCAGGTCACCCTGAAGGACGGGCGCCAGATCACCTTCCTCGACACGCCCGGCCACGAGGCGTTCACTGCCATGCGTGCCCGCGGCGCGCAGGTGACCGACATCGTGGTGCTCGTGGTCGCCGCCGACGACGCGATCATGCCCCAGACGATCGAAGCGATCTCGCACGCCAAGAACGCCGGCGTGCCCCTCATCGTCGCCATCAACAAGATCGATCTCCCCACGGCCAACGTGCAGAAGGTGAAGCAGGACCTGCTGGCGCACGGCGTGGTCATGGAGGAGTTCGGCGGCACCGCACTGGGCACCGCCATCTCCGCCAAGAAGGGCACGGGGATCGACGTCCTGCTCGATCAGATCCTGCTCCAGGCCGAGCTGCTCGACCTGAAGGCGAACCCCGAGCGTTACGCTCAGGGCACCGTGCTCGAGGCGCAGCTCGACCCGGGGAAGGGCGCGCTCGCGACCATCCTCGTCCAGAACGGCACGCTGCGCGTCGGCGCCGACTTCATCTGCGGCCAGTACTCGGGCCGCGTCCGCGCCATGTACGACGAGCGGGGCGGCGCCGTGACGGTGGCCGGCCCCTCGACCCCCGTGCAGATCCTCGGCTTCGAGGGCGTGCCCGAGGCGGGCGACACCTTTCTCGCGATGGCGGACGCGGCGGAGGCGCGCGACATCGCGCAAAAGCGCCAGCGCCTCGAGCGCGAGGCGCAGCACCGCCGCTCGGGCCGCGTGAAGACCCTCGAGGACTTCATGGCGGAACGGGCGCAGGGCGGGGCCGCCAGCCTGCGGATCATCATCAAGGCCGACCAGGGCGGCCCGGCCGAAGCGCTGGCCGACGCCCTCGCCCAGCTGTCGACGCCCGAGGTCAAGTCGAGGTGGTGCACCGCGGCGTGGGCGCGATCACCGAGTCCGACGTGCTGCTCGCCAAGGCGTCGGGTGCGATCATCGTGGGCTTCCACGTCCGCCCCGACTCCAACGCCCGCGCCGCCGCCGACCGCGAGCGGGTGGAGATCCGCACCTACCGCATCATCTACGAGGCGGTCGAGGAGGTGAAGGCGGCCATGGAAGGCCTGCTGACCCCCGAGAAGAAGGAAGTGATCCTGGGGGAGGCCGAGATCCGCCAGTTGTTCAAGATCGCCAAGGTGGGCACGATCGGGGGGAGCTTCGTGCGCAGCGGGGTGATCCCGCGCGCCGGCCGCGTCCGCGTCGTCCGCGACGGCGTCGAGGTGTACGACGGCACGCTTTCCTCGCTCAAGCGCTTCAAAGAAGACGTGCGGGACGTGCGCGAGGGCTTCGAGTGCGGCATCGGGGTCGAGAACTTCAACGACGTGAAGGTCGGCGACCTGATCGAAGCCTATCGCATCGAGGAGGTCGCCCGGTCCCTCGGCGCCTGAGCCGTGATCGTCGGGGTGATGGTCTGGGAGCTGCACCTTGCGGCCTGTCAGTCGCTCAAGGACAAGCGCGCGGTGCTAAAGAGCCTGAAGGACCGGCTGCACCAGCGGTTCAACGTGTCGGTCGCGGAGACGGCGCATCAGGAGTTGTGGCAGCGGGCCGAGCTCACCGCCGCCGTGGTGAGCACCGACCGGCGCCACGCCGAGAGCGTGCTGCGCGAGGCGGACCGGTTGATCGCGGGCGCGGACGGCGCCCGCATCGTGGACACGAGCACGAGTTATCTCTGACATGAAGCGTCCGAGCCACCGCCCCGAGCGGGTGGGAGAGCTGATCCGGCAGACGGTGGGCGCGTTCCTCACGGGGGACGTGCGCGATCCGCGCATCGGGTTCGTCACGGTCACCGGCGTCGAAGTGTCGCCCGACCTGACGCACGCCAACGTCCGCGTCAGCGTCATGGGCACCGATGAAGAGAAAGCCAAGAGCCTGGAAGGGCTGGGGAGCGCCGCGCGCTACCTGCGCGCCCAGTTGTCGCGCGAGCTCAGTTTGCGCACCAGCCCGGAGCTGCACTTCCACCTGGACCGCGGCATCGAGCACGCCCAACGCATCGACCGCGTCCTGAAGGAGCTCAAGGAGTCGGACGACTGACGGCGGCGGGAGGACTCGTCCTCACGGCCAAACCGGCCGGCCCGACCTCCCACGACGTCGTGGATGTCGTGCGGCGCGCCCTCGGCCTGCAGCGGGTCGGGCACCTCGGCACCCTCGATCCGTTCGCCGAGGGGTTGCTGGTCGTGGTCGTGGGACGGGCGACGCGTCTCGCGGCGTTCGCGGCAGGATGGACCAAGGCGTACGAAGGCGTCATCCGGCTCGGCGTCACGACCGATACCGATGACGCGACCGGCGCGGTGCTCAGCGCGGCGCCGGCGGCGGGCGTGACCGGCGCGCAGCTGGCCGCGGCGCTGGCGGAGTTCCGCGGCGGGTATCTCCAGCGGCCGCCGGCATACTCGGCGGTGAAGATCGCGGGCGAACGGGCCTACCGGCGGGCCCGCCGCGGCGAGGTGGTGGAGCCGGCGGCGCGCGCCGTGGACATCGGGGTGCTGGAGCTGGTCGAGTACGCGGCCCCCGACGTGCGCTTCCGCGCCACCGTGGGCGGCGGTACATACCTGCGCAGCCTGGCGCGCGACGTCGGCGCCGTCCTGGGGTGCGGGGGGCATCTCGTGGCGCTGCGGCGCACGGCGGTGGGACCGCTGGTGTTGGCGGAGGCGGTGGCCCCAGAAGCGGTGACGCCCGCCGTCGTGCGGGACCCGAGCGTGCTGGTCGCGCACCTGCCGCGCCGCGACCTGACGGCCGCCGAGCGCGACGCGGTCGTGCACGGACGGCCGGTCGCCCGGGACCCGGTACCTGACACCCGGGACCCGGTGGCGCTATTCGCGGGGCCTGACTTGGTAGCGGTCGCGGAGGTGGAAGGGGACCTTCTGAAGCCCCGCGTCGTGGTGACGGACGCATGAGCGGCGCGGTCATCACGGTGGGGACGTTCGACGGCCTGCACCGCGGCCACCAAGTGGTGCTGGCCGAGGTGGTGCGGCGCGCGCAGGCGCCCGGGCAAGGGGGGACGCTCACGAGTCTGCTCGTGACGTTCGACCCCCATCCGCTCGAGGTCGTGAACCCAGCGGCGGCGCCGAAGCTGCTCACGCTGCCGGAAGAGAAGCAGGATCTGCTCGCGGGCACGGGACTCGATCGCGTGGTGGTACTGCCGTTCACGCGGGAGGTGGCGCAGCAGAGCCCCGAGGAGTTCATCCGGCGCCTGCGGGTCGAGCATGGGTTGCACCAGCTGGTGCTCGGCTACGACCACGCTTTCGGGCGGGGCCGCGCGGGGAACGAAGGGCTGGTGCGCCGGCTCGGCGCCGCCGAAGGCTTCGAGGTCGCCGTCGTGGACGCGGTGCGGGAGGACGGGCAGCCGATCTCCTCGACGCTGATTCGCGCGGCCGTGGCGCACGGCGAGTTGGCGCGGGCCGAGCGGTGGCTCGGGCGGCCGTACGGTCTCCTGGGCCGCGTCGTGCCGGGGGCGGGGCGGGGGCGGACGATCGGCGTTCCCACGCTCAACCTGGCGCCGCCGGACCCGCGCAAGCTCCTCCCCCCCGACGGGGTATACGCCGTCTGGGTCTGGTGGCGCGGGACGCGCTACGGCGGGATGATGAACCAGGGGCCGCGGCCGACGTTTGCGGAGCCGGGACGGACCTTGGAAGTTCATCTGTTCGACTTCGCCGGCGAGCTGTACGGCGAGACGGTACGAGTGGAGTGGGTAGAGCGCCTGCGCGACGTGCAGGCGTTTCCTTCCCGCGAGGCCCTGGTGGCGCAGCTGGAGCGCGACCGGCAGGCGGCGCGGGCGAGCCTCAACCGGTAACGAGACGCGATGAGCACGATTCGTGGACGGCTGATCATCATCGGACTCCTGGTCTTGGGGAGCATCCTGGCCCTGGTGCCGCGCGACGTCACGCAGCGCGTGGTCGATCAGACGACGGGCCGCATGAAGGACACCACGACGCGCCGCGTGCCGATCAACCTGGGGCTCGATCTCCAGGGCGGCATTCACCTGGCGCTCGAGGTGGACGAGAGCAAAGGGCCGGTGCCCGACTGCGCCGACGCGATCCAGCGCGCCGAGCGCGTGGTGCGGACGCGCATCGACGAGTTCGGCACGACAGAGCCCGTCGTCCAGATCCAGGGGCGCTGCCGGCTGATCGTCGAGCTGGCGGGCGAGAAGGATCCCGCGCGCGCCAAAGGGGTGATCCAGCGGACGGCGTTCCTCGAGTTCCGCATCACCGACATGAAGGAGCTGTTCAAGAGCGCGTTGCCCCAGATCGACGCGGCGCTCAGGCATGCGGGCGTCAAGTCGCGCGGCGCGGCGCCGTCGGCGGTGTCCCAGCTGTTCGGGGGCGACACGAGCAAGGCGGCGCGCGACTCCGCCACCGACGCGAACGCTCCCGGCGTGCTCTCGTCGCTCCTCTTCCAGGGCCAGCTCGCGGGCGAGTTCCTCGTGCCCGAGGAGCAGTGGGTGGTCGTGGACAGCCTGATCCAGCGGGCTGACGTTCAGCAGCTCATCCCACGGGGCCTCGACCTCAAGTGGGGGGCGCAGGTGGAGTCGCGCGGGGCGCGGTCGTACCGTCCGCTTTACGCCGTCGAGTCCCGGCCCATCATCACGGGCGAGGAGCTTGAGAAGGCCACCGCGCGGCGCGACCAGCTGACTAACCAGTCGGTCGTCGAGTTCGTCTTGTCGCGCCGCGGCGGCCGCAAGTTCGGGGAAGAGACCGCGCGTCACGTCAACGATTACATGGCGATCATCCTCGACGGCCGCGTGCAGGGCCAGCCGCCGATCATCCGCAGCCAGATCAATACGCGCGGGCAGATCGAGCTCGGCACGAAACCACTCCAGGAGGCGAGCGACCTCGCCCTGGTGCTGCGCGCCGGCGCGCTGCCCGCGCCTCTGACCATCGTCGAGGAGCGGAGCATCGGGCCGTCGCTCGGCGCCGATTCGATCCGGGACGGCGTCCACGCGGGCGTCGTCGGCGTGCTCCTCGTGATCGTTATCATGGTCGGTTACTACCGCGTGTCGGGTGTGCTCGCGGTGTCGGCCCTGACCCTGTACTGCCTGTTCACGCTGGCCGGCCTCTCGGCGTTCGGGTTCACCCTGACGCTGCCGGGGATGGCGGGCTTCGTGCTGTCGATCGGGATCGCGGTGGACGCGAACGTGCTGATCTTCGAGCGCATCCGCGAGGAGCTGCAGCACGGCAAGCTCCTGCGCACTGCCGTGGATGACGGCTTCAAGCACGCGATGAACGCCATCGTGGACTCCAACGTCAGCACCGCGCTCACCGCCTTCATTCTCTATCTCGTCGGGACGGGTCCGGTAAAGGGCTTCGCCATCACGCTGATCATCGGCATCGCCGCCTCGATGGTCTCGGCGATCTTCGTCGTGAAAACCTTCTTCCTCATCTGGCTGCAGCGTCGGCCGACGATGACCACATTGAGCGTCTGATGATCCGACTCTTTGCGAATGCGAACTACGACTTCATCAAGTGGCGCAAGTATGCCTTTTCGCTCACGGGGGCCATCATGCTCGTCGGCATGGGCTTCCTCGCCACGCGCGGCCTGAACTACAGCATCGAGTTCACCGGCGGCACGCTGATGCAATTCGAGATCCATAATAAGGTCCCGACCGGCGAGATTCGGCAGGCCCTCGACGCCGTGGGCCTGACCGGCGCGGAGATCCAGACCTTTGGATCGGACACGTCGTTCGTGATCCGCGCCCGGCTCGGTCAGGCGGCGGGCGAGACCGCGGCGGACACCACGCAGGTCGCCGCCGTGGTGCGACGGGCGCTCGACCAGAGCGTGGGGGCCGGCCAGTACACCGTCGTGCGTACCGAGGCTGTCCGACCCAAGGTGGGACGCGAGCTTCAGGGCAAGGCGTTCCTGGCGATCCTCCTCAGCTTCGTCGTGACGCTGATCTATCTCGCGATCCGGTTCGAGTGGCGCTTCGGGCTCGCGGCCGTGCTGGCCACGGCGCACGACGTCGTCGCCACCATCGCGTTCATCAGCGTGATGCACCTCGAGGTGAGCCTCATCGTCGTCGGCGCGGTGCTCACGGTCGTCGGCTATTCGCTGAACGACACGATCATCATCTTCGACCGCGTGCGCGAGAACCTGCACAAGTACCGGCGCCAGAACCTGTACGAGATCCTGAACCTCTCGATCAACGAGACGCTGCCGCGCTCCGTCCTGACGCACGGGACGACGATCGCCACGACCCTGGCGCTGCTGATCCTCGCGGGAGAGGTGATCCGGCCGTTCGCGTGGGTGATGACGTTCGGCATCTTTACGGGCACCTTCTCGTCGATCTACATCGCCGCGCCGGTGCTGCTGTTCATCGAGAAGCGCTGGCCGGGCGAGGACGCCCGCGGCGCGCGCGCCCTCGGCGCCCGGGCCCCATCACCTGCGCTCCCCGTGGTCCCTCCCCCGGTGCCCGCCCGGTAGTGGGGGCGCAGCATGCTGGGCCCGTACCTCATTGACGCCCACTGCCACTTGGGCGACGGGGCGTTCGAGATGGATCGGGAGGCCGTGCTCGACCGGGCGCGCGCCGCCGCTGTCGGGCACGTGGTGGTGATCGGCGAATCGCTCGCCGGGAGCGAACGGGCCGCGGCCCTCGCGAACGCGGGGGGGGCGGGGGGGAGGGGGCTGTCAGCGACGGCGGGCGTGCACCCGCACGACGCCAAGAGTTGGTCGGTGGAGGTCGAAGCGCGGCTCCGCGAGCTGCTCGCGGCGCCGGAGGTCGTGGCGGTGGGAGAGACGGGGCTCGACTATCACTACGAGCACTCGCCTCGCGACGCCCAACGGCGCGCCTTTGAGGCGCAGCTCGGGTTGGCGGCGGAGCTCGGCAAGCCGGTGGTGGTGCACGCCCGCGAGGCGGACGCGGACATCGCCGCGATGCTGCGCGGGTGGGTGGGCGGCCGCGGTGCGGTGGTGCTGCACAGTTTTTCGTCGGGAGCGGAGGTGTGGGAGGCGGGCATGGCGATCGGCGCCTACTTCTCCTTCAGCGGCATGATCACGTTCAAGAACTGGACGCCCGTGGTGCCTCTCACCGCCTATCCGTCTGACCGTCTGTTGGTGGAGACCGACGCGCCCTACCTCGCCCCCGTGCCCCACCGCGGCGGGCGGAACGAGCCGGCGTACGTGCGGGAGGTGGCGGCGCGGGCGGCGGCGCTCTGCGGCGAGCCGATCGAGACCCTGGCCCACCGGACGACCGAGAATGCCCGCCGCTGCTTCGGCGCGCGGCTCGAGACCGTGCTATGACCGCCGCCGTGAAGGTCCCCTCCGACATCGCGATCGCCCAGGCCGCCAAGCTGCGCCCCATTGCCGACGTCGCGGCGGAGCTGGGGCTCGCCGATGACGAGGTCGAGCTGTACGGCAAGTACAAGGCGAAGATCTCCCTGCGCGCGCTCGAGCGGCGGCGCCCCAAGGGCCGCCTGGTGCTGGTCACCGGGATCAGCCCCACGCCGGCCGGCGAAGGCAAGTCCACCGTCACGGTAGGTGTCACGCAGGCCCTCAAGCAGCTCGGCAAGAACGCCATCCTCTGCATCCGCGAGCCGTCGCTCGGACCGGTGTTCGGCGTGAAGGGCGGGGCGGCGGGGGGCGGCTACGCGCAAGTCGTGCCGATGGAGGACATCAACCTGCATTTCACGGGCGACTTCCACGCGATCGCCGCCGCCCACAACCTCCTCTCGGCACTGCTCGACGCGCACCTCCATCATGGCAACGCCGCCGGGCTCGACGTGCGCCGCATCAGCTGGCCGCGCACGATCGACATGAACGACCGCGCCCTCCGCTCGATCGTCGTCAGTCTGGGAGGCATCAACGCGGGACCGGTCCGCGAGGAGCGG
>JBGPOM010000062.1:0-8121 GCA_041488075.1 Gemmatimonadota bacterium | reverse complement strand
GTGGATCCTCATGTCGAGGAGAAACAGCGCGGCGACCGTCTCGCGATTCTTGAGGGCCTCCTTCGTCACAGCCGACGGAGCCGCGAACTCGACGATGAGCACCTTGGCCAAGATGAGAGACGCGGCCGCGAGCGCTGCCGCGGTGGGACCGAGTGACGCGTTGGGCTCATGCGCGGACTTCACCACCGCGAAGCCGATCAACGCCCCGACACCCCAGGCGACCCAGCCTATTTCATAGCCGGTGAAGTAGACGATCAGCGTCCACACGACCGCGGCGAGAATACCGAAGAGGATGCCGGCGAGCACGGGGCTCGCGTGTTTGCGGGGAGCGGACCTCGGCGTCCCGCCGTAGACCTTGACGGGATTCAGCCGGGAGCTCGCGGGGCGCGGGGCGTCGTCCATGCCCCACGCTACTACATCCGAAATGAACCGCTAGAGGTTACTTGCGCTTCAGGTCCCGCAACGCCGCCTGGGCCGCGGCGCGGACTTGCTTGTCGCCGTCGGCCCCCAACCCCTCGAGGGTGCCGATGGCCGCCGGCGTGGCCGCTAGCCGCAGCGCCTCGACGGCGGTAACGCGCAACGCGGCGGGCTTGCGGCCGAACAGCTTGCCGCCGGGCTGGGCAAACTTGATCAACGCCTGCACCGCGTCGGGGCTGCCGATCCGGCCCAGCGCGAGCATCAGCTCCTGCTCGACGGTCTCGTTCTCTTCTTCTCCCATCGCGACCACGAGCGGCATCGCGAGCGCGCTCGCCTTCCGGCCACCCACGCCGAGGGCGGCCTGGATGCGCACCTCGGGAGACTTGTCCTTGAGCGCCCGCCGCAGCGGCTCGGCCGCGGAGCGCGAGCCGACCTTGGCGAGCGCGAGGGCGACGGCCTTGCGCACCCGCTCGTCCTCGTGGTCGAGCTGGCGCGCCAGCGCCGGCACCGCCACCTCGAGCCCCAGCTCGCCCACCAGCTCGGCCACGTTCCGCACCACGAACCACTGGTGGTGGCCCAGCATGTGGACCAGCTGATCGGTGCCTTCCGTCATACCGGTGAGCGCCGCGAAAATGCCGCGCCGCTCGTCGATCGTGGGAGCCGCGACGAGCAGGTCGAGCAACACCTCGACGCCGTCCTCCCCGGCCCGCTGCAGCGCGACGAGCGCCGCGTCGCGCTGCGCCGGCACTGCCGCCAGCTGGGCGAGTCCCTCAAGCAGCGGCTTCGAGTACATCCGCTTGAGCGTAATCGAGTACTGCCGCCGCCGGGTCTCGTCCCCCACCGCCTGCTCCGCCCGCACGATCCCCGCCACGATCGCCAGCGCCTGCTCGACGCGGTTCGCTGCCATCGCGCTCGCAAAGTGGCCGTGGAGGACCGCGAGGAGATCGCTCACCTGAGGCCCCATCGGCTTGCGCTGGAGCTCGGCCAGGAGCTCCGCCGGGGGGCGGGAAGCCGCGGCGGCGGGGGCGAGCGCCGGCGGGCCTTCCTCCGGCGGCGCAACATCGGGGGGCAGGGCCGCCGGGGCCTGGGGGACGACCGGCTCGGCGGCGAACGGCGAATGGATGGCGACGATGATGCGCTGAGCGCCGCTCGCGCGTAACCGCGTGGGGATGTCGTCCTGGCCCGGCTGGTCGGCGAGCGCCCGGAGCAGCTCGAACATCTCGCCCGGGGGCGGATCGGCCGGGATCTGAATCTCGCCCACGGAATGGAACTCGAGGCGCCGGGCCAGCGCCGCGTACGCCTTCCCCTCGAGCTGCGTCCCGTTAACCGCCATCCGGCCCCCTTCGATCGTGACCGTCGCGGGGTCGAGTTTGAGCTGCGCGACGAGCGCCCGGAACTGCGTCTTCTGGTCCTCCTTCGCGGCGGGGTCGCGAAACAGGTCCAGCGTGCGCGCGAAGAGGGCGGCGAACGTCTGAGGGACGATCATGGGGCGGGGGGAATCTAACGCTTCCCGTCACGGGACGTGGCGGCTAGAGTTACGTCATGATCACGACCGTGCTGCTCCTCACCGCGACCTTGGTCGCGCCCGCTACGCAGGACACCCTCTCTCCCGCCGCGCGCCGCGTCCTCGCCGACGTGCGCTTCCTCGCCGACGACCGGCAGGAAGGCCGCGGCGTCGGAACCACCGGCCTGGGCCGCGCCGGCGCCTACATCCGCAACGGCTTCGCGCGCACCGGCCTCCAAACGTCGTTCCAGGATTTCACGGTTCCACCCGACGCCCCGGCGGTGCTGCACACGGCGCTCGGCGGCACGGCCACCCGCAACGTGGTCGCGATCCTCCCCGGCTCCTCGCCCGCTCTGCGCGGCGAGGTCGTGGTGATCGGCGCGCACTACGACCACCTGGGCCTCGGCGGCTTCGGGGCCATGGACCCCGACTCGACCGGCCGCGTGCACAACGGCGCCGACGACAACGCCTCGGGCACCGCCGCGTTGCTCGAGATCGCCCGTCTGCTCGCCCGGCGCCACCCCGCGCGGACCATCGTGTTCGTCGCCTTCAGCGGTGAGGAGCTCGGTACGCTCGGCTCAAGCTACTTCGTCCTGCACCCGGTCCCGCAGCCGGTGGATTCGATCTACGCGATGCTCAACCTCGACATGGTAGGCCGGCTACGCAGCGCGCGGTTGCTGGCGCTCGGCGCGGCGACCGCGAAGGAGTTCCCCTCCCTGCTCGACTCGCTGAACACACCGCCGCGCTTCGACCTGCGCGCTTCGGGTGACGGGTGGGGACCGAGCGACCACTCGGCGTTCTTCGCGGCCCGGCGGCCGGTGCTGCACTTCTTCACCGACCTGCACGAGGACTACCACCGCTCGACCGACGACTGGGACAAGATCAACGCGACCGGGCTGGCACAGGTGGCGCAGTTCGTCGCCGACCTCGCGTGGGCGCTCGCGACCCGCCCTGGCCCCCTCACGTTCGTGGATGCGCCGCGCCCGCAGGCCACCGCCGGCGGGTCGGGGTACGGCGCCTACCTCGGGACGATCCCCGACATGACGGGCTCGCCGGGAGGCGTGCGCATCACTGGCGTGCGCGCCGGCAGTCCGGCCGAGCAGGCGGGCCTCAAGGCCGGCGACGTCATCACGGCCATCGGCGCGAAGGTCGTCGCCAACCTGTACGACATGACCGATGCGCTGCGCAGCCATCAGGCGGGCGACACCGTCGTGATCGTCGTGCAGCGGGCCGGCGCGGAGCAGCGTCTTACCGCGGTCCTAGGGAAGCGCGCGTCGTGACCGTCGCCTCCGAAACGGGGAAGATCGTCCGCGCGTTGCGCGCCGCCCATCTGCACGACACGGGCCGCCCGAGCCTGCTCCAAATGGCGTGCGACCGCCTCCGGGCGCTGGGCGCGCCCTACACGTCGGTGTACGCGTATATGCTGCACGGCACCGAGTTGGCCCTCGAGGCTCACGCTGGGCGCGACACGGAGCACACGCGCATCCCCGTCGGCGTGGGTGTGTGCGGCACGGCGGTGGCCACCAAGGCTGACCAGAACGTCCCGGACGTCGGCGCCGCGGGCAATTACCTCGCGTGCAACACCTTCACCAAGTCGGAGCTGGTCGTGCTGATCCGCCGCGGCGATCACATCCTCGGCCAGATCGACGTCGATTCGGACGTGCCCGCCGGGTTCGGCGACAAGGAATACGCCGAGGTGAAGGAAATCGCCGACGCCCTGGCGGTGCTGCTGTAGCACCCGTCCTCTACACCCGTCGGGTGGGCGACGCTGGAGGCCCGCTCGTCGTGGTGCTGCACGGCGGCCCCGGCGCCCACCACGACTACCTGCTCCCCCAGTACGACCTGCTCGCACGTGGCCGAGAGCTGTTCTACTACGACCAGCGCGGCGGCGGGCGCTCGTCCGTCCCCCGCGAGACACCGGTGGGCTGGCGGGACCACGTCGCCGATCTCGAGGGCGTCCGCGTCTCGCTCGCGCTCGAGCGACTCACCCTGTGCGGCTACTCCTGGGGCGGGCTGCTCGCCCTGCTCTACCTGCTCGAGCACCCCGAGCGCGTCGAGCGCCTGGCGCTCGTCTCCCCCGCCTCGCCGACGGTCGCCTACCGGCGGCAGTTCGAGCAAGAATTCGCCCGACGGATGGCGGCGCCGGAGGTGCTGCGGGCGCGAGAGGAGCTGCGGGCCGGCGGGCTGCGCGAGAAGGATCCGGCTGCCTACCAGCGCCGCGCGTTCGAGCTGTCGGTCGCCGGCTACTTCCGCGACTTCCGGGACGCGAAGAACCTGACCCCGTTCCGGGTCAACGCCCGCACGCAACAAGCTGTGTGGGACAGTCTCGGCGAGTACGATCTGCGAGACCGCCTGCGCGCCATACGCCCGACGCCCCACGCCCTGACTCTCCACGGCACCTTCGATCCCGTCCCCATCGCCGGCTCGCGCGAGCTGGCGCAGCTGCTCGGCGCCGAGCTCGTCGAGCTCCCCGTGGGGCATTGCCCCCACGTCGAGGCCACCGAGGACTTCGTGCGCGCGTTGAACGAGTTCCTGCCCAGGCAATGAGGCCGACTCCCTTCGATCTCGCGTTCAGCGACCTCGCCCGCGAGCGGTTTCCGGCCATCGCCCAAGTGCTCGCCGAGGGCGCCTTCTCATCGGCCGATCGCGACCGTTTCGTGTTGCTCGAGCCGGTGGGCCGGCTGCTGCGCGAGATCGCGCCGGACGGCACCGGTCCCGATGCGCTCGAAGCCCACATGCTGATGCTGCACCACGCCTACCGGCACTGGACGGGGGGCGGCTGGGTGTACCGCATCGGGGCGCCGGCGCTCGAGCGCGCGGCGGCCGGCAAGACCATCTCCTCGCACATCCCCCACCAGGCGCTGTACCTGCAGCTGCCCGAGCTGCGCGTCTGGGGCACGCCGACAGCGGAGGGCGCGGCCGAGCCGCTCGACGGGATGTTCGTCAGCGAAACGGCTGTGCCGGAGGGGGGGAACATCGCCGTGCTCGGCATCTTCGGAATGCGCGAGGGCCGACCGGGCTTCAGCGCGGTGGGTCTGGACGGCCGAGCCGATGCGGACGATCCAACGGGCGGCGAGATCGCGATCGCCGCGGCGCGCGACGACGGGAGCGAGCGATTCAGCCCGACGCTCTCGGGCGGCGCGCAGGCGGGGCTCTACTCGCTCGCGAACGCGGGGGAGCTGCTGCTGCTCACGTGCCGGCTCCTCGCCGTGCTGCCGGTGAGTCGGGATGCGGCAGGCGATATGCACGATGCGTTGGAGCGCTTCGTCGACGTCGCCTAACGCTTCCCGCATCTCGCATCCCGGATTACGTTCGTTCCGTATGCGCTCGATGTCGAGGGGCCGTGTACGCGTGAAGACAAACGGAGCGCGGGCGCGCAAGATCATCGCGCGCCTGGAGCGCGCCTATCCCGACGCGACCTGCGCGTTGCAGCACGCCAGCGCCCTCGAGCTCGTCGTCGCGACGATTCTCTCGGCGCAGTGCACCGACGTCCGCGTGAACATGGTCACCCCGGCGCTGTTCGCGAAGTACCGCACCGTCGGAGACTACGCCGCGGCGGACCCGCGCGTGTTGGAGCGGGAGATTCAGTCCACGGGGTTCTTTCGCAACAAGACCAAGTCGATCATCGGGATGGCGCAGGCCCTGGTCGAGCGCCACGGCGGCGACGTGCCCGATACGATGGAAGCGCTGACCGAGATCCCCGGCGTCGGCCGCAAGACGGCCAACGTGATCCTCGGCACCTGGTTCAAGAAGAACGAAGGCGTGGTGGTGGACACCCACGTGCAGCGCCTCAGCCGGCTCCTGAAGCTCACCCGGCACGACGACCCGGTGAAGATCGAACGAGACCTGATGGAGCTGGTCCCGCGCGACAAGTGGACCTGGTGGTCGCACACGCTGATCCAGCACGGCCGGCAAGTGTGCATCGCGCGGCGGCCGAAATGCGAGGAGTGCGTCATTAACCAACTGTGTCCGAGCAGCAGGGTATGAACGGCCCGGCGGGATCCGTCATCCCCGGGCTGCCGCGCGTGGTCAGACCAACCTCGCTCAGACCGCCGACTGACCCCGGGCGCAAGCCCGGGGATCACCCATAGCCATGCCCTCGACTTCTCTCCCTCCGATCGATCGACAGGGACTGGTGGCCACGCGCCGCGACCTGCACCAGCACCCCGAGCTGGGCTTCGAGGAGACGCGCACCTCGGGCCTAGCGGCGGAGCGGTTGCAGAGCCTCGGCTACCAGGTGCGGTCCGGCGTCGGCAAGACCGGCGTCGTGGCGGTACGCCAGGGTGACGGCCGCTGCGTGTTGCTGCGGGCTGACATGGATGCGCTCCCCGTCGAGGAAGCGAACGACGTCTCCTACCGCTCGAAGCATCCGGGCAAGATGCACGCCTGCGGTCACGACGGGCACGTGGCGATCGGGCTCGAGGTGGCGCGGCGGCTCGCGGCGCTGCGGCTCCCGGGGACGGTGAAGCTCGTGTTTCAGCCCGCCGAGGAGGTCTCGCACGGCGCGCAGGCGATGATCGCCGACGGCGTGCTCGACGCCCCCAAGGTCGACGCGGCGTTCGGGATCCATCTCTGGAACGAATTGCCCGTGGGCACCGTGGGGGTGATGCCCGGAGCGATCATGGCGTCGGTGGACGAGTTCGAGATCACGATCTTCGGCCGCGGTGGCCACGCCGCCGCGCCACACCAGACGGCCGATCCGGTGCTCGCCGCGGCGCACGTCGTGACGGCGCTGCAGGGCCTCGTGGCGCGGCGCCGCAATCCGTTGGAGGAAGGCGTCCTGTCGGTCACGCAGATCAGCGCGGGCCACGCGTTCAACGTCATTCCCGGCCGCGCGGACTTGCGGGGCACGGTGCGCACCTTCGGCGGCAGGTTCTGGGACGACGCGCCGGCGCTCGTCGAGGAGACGGCGCAGGGAATCGCGGGGGCGTTCGGCGCGCGTGCCGAGGTGCGCTACCTCCGGCTGTCCAGTCCGCTCGTCAACGACGAGCGCATGGCCGCGCTGATGGGCGAGGTCGCCGCCGGAGTCGTCGGGAAGGACAACGTGAAGTCCGGCGTGCGCACGATGGGCGGCGAGGACATGTCATTCTTCCTGCAGCAGGTCCCCGGCTGCTTCGCCTTCGTCGGGTCGGCGCCGAAGAACGGCAAAGCGTCGCCGCACCACAGCGCCACGTTCGACATCGATGAGGAGTCCCTGGTGATCGGGGCGGAGCTCTTGAGTCGGGTGGCGGTCGGGTATCTCGTGGACCACTCGTGATCCCCGGGCTTGCGCCCGGGGTCAGTCAGAGTTCAGCGCGGGGGCTGGCTGACCCCGGGCGGCAGCCCGGGGATTCCGGAAGCCCAAGTGGAGATTCCCACTACATTTCCCCTTACGATGCCGAATCAGCTGGCCTCTGAGTCCTCCGCCTACCTCCAATCCGCCGCGCATCAGCCCGTCCACTGGCTTCCCTGGGGCGAGGCGGCGTTCGCCCGGGCGCGCGCCGAGGACAAGCCGATCCTGCTCGACATCGGCGCGGTGTGGTGCCACTGGTGCCACGTGATGGACGGGGAATCGTACGAGAACGACGGGGTAGCCGAGGTCCTGAACCGCGAGTTCGTCTGCGTCAAGGTGGACCGCGACGAGCGTCCCGACGTCGATGCGCGCTACCAGCGGGCCGTGCAGGCGCTCTCGGGCCAGGGCGGCTGGCCGCTCACCGCGTTCCTCACACCCGAAGGCGAAGTCTTCTTCGGCGGGACGTACTTTCCGCCCGAGCACAACCACTACGGCCGTCCGGGGTTCCGCACCGTGCTGCTCGAGGTCGCGCGCGCCCACCGCGAGGACCGTGAGAAAGTCACTGCCAACGCCCGTGTCGTTCGCCAACACATCGTGGAATCGCTCGACGAAGCGAAGCCGGGTGCCGTGAGCGCCGGCCTGGTCGACGGCGGCGCCGACCAGATGGCCAGGGCGTTCGACGTCCGTTACGGCGGCTTCGGTACGGCGCCCAAGTTCCCCCACCCCGCCGCCTGCGAGTTCCTGCTGGCCCGCTGGCACGACACCAAGCTCGACTGGCAGCGCGAGATCGTCGAGAAAACGCTCGGCGCCATGGCCCGCGGCGGCATCCACGACCACCTGGGCGGCGGATTCCACCGCTACGCCACCGACGAGCGCTGGATCGTGCCGCACTTCGAGAAGATGGCCTACGACAACTCCGAGCTGCTCC
>JBGPOM010000061.1:0-8269 GCA_041488075.1 Gemmatimonadota bacterium | reverse complement strand
GGAGTCCGTACGGCGCGCGTCGTGATCCGTCCGTCCCGCAACCCCACTCGGCGCGTTCCCTCGACGCGCCCCTGGCGCACGATCAAGTCGTGCTCCACGAGGACGGTGTCGGACTGGGGATTGAACAGGGTGATCCGGTGAAAGCTCGACACGGGGGCGCCGCTCTGCCGGTCCATGACGACCCGCAGGCTCTCCGCGTCGGTGGGACGCAGCTCCGAAGTCGCCGTGAAAATGACGTGGTCGCCCTGGAGCTCGTACTGCCACACCGCCTGCCCGCGCTCTTCGCCATTGAGATAGAAGGTGTAGGAGTCCCGCTGCGCCACGAGCGCCGCGATGTCGAACCGGAGCGGCTTGGCGGCCGGAGGACCCGCCTGAGCCGCCGCGGCACTAACGAGCAGGAAACAGAGCCAACGCATTGGTCTCGAGGATCGCCTTCCGGTGCGCGTCCGAGAGCGGCAGCGCCAGAAACTGGTCAATGTTCTGCCGCAGATCCTTCACCCCCGGGCTGGGCCAATCGGTGCCCCACAGCACGCGGTCCGAGATCTCGGCAAGGCGGGGAAAGTACTGCAGCAGCTTGGCGGGCGGAATGCCCGACACGTCCAGCCTGACGTTCCCATGACGTCGCAGAATGAAAAACGCTTCTTCCATGAAGAGCGGCCGGCCGCCGTGGGCCATCACGAGCCGCAGGCCGGGAAAGTCGATCGCGACGTCGTCCAGCTCCATCGGATTGCCGTACTTCGAGCGTGCGCCAGGGAAGATCGACGTGCCGGTATGGACCATCACCGGCAGGCCCCGCTCTTCACAGCGGCGGTAGATCGCGCCCAGCGCAGCGAGCCCCTCGGTGTAGGCGTTGGCGGCGAAGCACTGGTGTGGCGGGTGGATCTTGAGGAGGCGGATGCCAAGGTCCATCAACCGGTCGACATCGCCGGCCGGATCTTTCGTGAAGCGGGCGTGGACGCCTCCGTAGGGGAGCAGCCGCTCGGGGTTCGCTTGGGCGTACTTGGCGGCGAACGTGTTCGTCGAGTCGTCGAACCCCATGACGTCGGGGCTCGGATAGTTGACGAGCCCCACCCGCCACACCCCCGAGCGGTCCATCACGTCGAGCAGGGCCTTAGGATCGTCCATCAGCGAGAGGAGAAAGTCCCAGTGGGCTTCCTTCCCGTGGCGCATCGCATCCTGCACCCGGGGCTTCAAGTCGCGCCAGGGCTGGATGTGAATGTGGACGTCGGTGATGTGGGTCAGTCGCTCCAGGAGTAAAACCCCTTTCCCGTCTTCCTCCCCAATTCACCCTTCCTCACCTTGTCCCGCAGGATCCTGGGCGGTTCGTAGTGCGGCAGCTTGAGCGTGGCGTGCAGATACTCGGCGATCGCGAGCCGCACGTCGAGCCCGACGAGGTCGGTCAGCTTGAGCGGCCCCATCGGATGGTTGTAACCCAGCTCCATCGCCTTGTCGATGTCCTCCACGCTCGCCACCCCCTGCTCGAGCATCCGCATCGCCTCGAGGCCGAGCACCACACCCAGACGGCTCGAGGCGAAGCCGGGGGAATCCTTGACGACGATCGGTTCTTTGCCGAGCTGGCGCGCGAACGCGACGGCGCGGTCGGTGGCGCTCCGGTCGCCGCGCCCGTGGGTCACGACCTCGACCAGCTTCATGAGGTGCACCGGATTGAAAAAGTGCATCCCGACGAGCCGGCCGGGCCGCTCGAGCGCCGCCGCGATCTGACCGATCGAGAGGGATGACGTGTTGGAGGCGAGCAGGGCGCCGCCGGGCGCGGCGCGCTCGAGGTCGGCAAAGAGACGCTGCTTGACGGCGAGATCCTCGATCACCGCCTCGATGACCACGTCGCTACCGGCGACGGCGCGGGCGAACGCGGGCTCGGGATGGAGCCGCTCGTGCACCGCCGCGCGATCCGCCTCGGTGAGCTTGCCGCGCTTCAACCCGCCGGCGAGCAAACTCTCGATCTTCCCCATCGCCTCGGGCAACGCGTCGGCCCGCGCATCGGTGAGGGCGACCGAACAGCCGGCGAGAGCGGCGGCATAGGCGATGCCGTGGCCCATGGTGCCCGCGCCGACGACCGCGACCCGGAGCGGGGTCATGCCACGCGCGGAGCGTCCACGGCCCGGCGGGCGCGGGCCGGGAAGTTGGTGCACAGCCCATCCACGCCCCAGGCCACCGACCGCGCCAGGTCGCCCGGCTCATCCACCGTCCACAGGAAGACCCGCTTTCCGGCGGCGTGCACCGTGCGCACCAGCGGTTCGTCCGCGACGCTGCGTTCTTGCCACAGGATGGTGGCGCCGGCGTCCTCCATCGCGCTGAGCGGCCGGATGAGGTACGCACTCGCCAGGATGCCGCAGGTCAGGCTGGGGCGCTGCTCGGCGAGGCGCCGGACGATGCGATGATCGAAGCCGTGCACGGCGTAGCCCGCCGGGTTGGGCCCGCGATCGAGCGTCTCGAGCAAGCGGTCGTCCCACCGAGGCGGAAGCGTCTTCACCTCGACGAACACCTGGAGCCGCGGGGCGATGGCGGCGAGCGCCTGCGACAACGTGGGCACCGGCTCTCCATTGGCCAAACGGAGGGTCCCGATGGCGCGCGCGCTCGACTGCGCGATGTGGGTGCCGGCGATGGCCTCGTCGTGGTGCACGATCAGCTCGCCGTCCCTCGTGGCGTGGATGTCGAGCTCGACGGCGTCGGCGCCCTGCGGCGCCGCGGCGCGGAAGGCCGCCAGGGAGTTCTCGAGCTCGCTCCCCGACGCGCCCCGGTGAGCGATGACGAGCGGGGGTCGGCTCACCGCTCGAGGCTGTCGGCCTGCTTCGGCTCGATCCAGTCCGGCTCTTTCTCGATGCTGTGCACGACCTCGATGTCCTCGGGGCGGGGCAGCACCGATGCCAGGTACGCCGGATACTTTGCGGCGTCGAGCGGCTCGCCGTCCACCGTGAAATGCTGGTGAGCGTACAGGCCGATGCGGCGGTTGAACTTCAGGTCGGGCACCTTGAGCTGCCGCTCGCGCTCGGGAATGAACATGTTGAGCCGCTCGACGAGCTTCACGATCTCCTGGCGATAGAGGCCGCGCCCGTACTCGTTGAGCTTCGCCTTGTCCGGCTCCTGCGTGTTCTCCCGTTCGTCGTAGCGGCCCTTCAGCCCCCAGACGTAGGCCCAGTTCGCCGAGGAGGAGTTGTCGGTGCCGAACAGGTCGAACGCCGTGGGGATCCACTTGTAGAAGAAGCGCTGGATCACCTCGGGCGGCATTCTCCCCGCCTTGAGGATGCGCAGCAGGCCGTTGTTGCCGGTGCCCAGGTGGAACGACTCCTCCTTGAGCATCGGGCCCATCGAGCGGGCCAAGGGGTCGAACGCCGAGACCGAGAGCATTTTGAGCTGGAACTTGCCGTCGCGGTCGATGTACTGCGTGTACGTGAAGAAGTCGAGCCAGTTGTCCACGATCTCGTTGAACGATCCGAGCAGCCGTTCGCCTTCGTCGGCACGGCGCTCGAGCAGCTTCGCGGCCTCACGCTTTCCCTCGTCGCCGAAATAGGTGCACAGCAGGTACGACATCTGCCAGCCGTGGCGCATCTCCTCGGTCATGACGCGCTGCAGCGACAGGAGATCGTAATCCGACGGAGCGTGGTGCAACAGGTTCCGCTGCTGTTCGACCGACGCGAACTCGGTGTCGCCCTGATACACGATCAGGTTGAGCAGGGCATCGCGGATCCGCTGATCGGGGATGTGCATCACCGTCGGCCACTTGCGCTGGCCCTTGTAATGGCCGAACTCGATGTGCGGCACTTCCACGTCGCCGAACTTCGCGTCGAAGGTGAAGGTGCGCAGGTCCCCCTGCGGCAAGCCGATCGATTCCTGCCAGTAGCGGAAGTAGTCGATCCAGTCGTCGAAGTTGCCCAACTTGCGGACCATCAGCGGCTCCTGATCAGATGTTGAGCTTCCGCCGTAGCGAACAGGGCGGTTTGCTGCGCGATCTCGAGGTCGAGCATCTCGGCGAGGGAGCTCGTTTCCGAGCGGTACAGCGCTGCCTTGGCCATGCGGACGGCGGCGGGCACCATCCCCGCCCACAGCCCCGCGAGCTTGCGCGTCTCGGCGGCGAGATCGGCCTGCGGCACGACGCGGTCGAACAGGCCGAGCTGCAGAGCTTCGGCGGCGGGGACCATCCGGGCGCTCCACACCAGCTCGAGGGCCGTGGAGATGCCGGTGAGGCGGGGAAGGAAGAAGCTCCCCCCCCAATCGGGCACGAGGCCGAGCTTGTGGAACACTTGGCCGATGCTCGCCCCGTCCGAGGCGACCCGGTAGTCGCAGGCCAGCGCGAGGTTCGCGCCGCCTCCCGCGGCGGGCCCGTTCACCGCCGCGAGTACCGGCTGCGGCGCGGCGCGGATGATCAGTGCGATCTCCTTTCCCGCGGCGACCAGCGCCGGCCCGTCGCTCGCGAGCACGGCCAGGTCCGCGCCGGCGCAGAAGGCGCGCCCCGCGCCGGTGAGGACGATCACGCGCACCGCATCGGACCCAGCGACCATGCGCAGCGCCCCGATCAAGTCAGCGCAACCTTCGGCGTCGAAGGCATTGAGCTTCTCCGGCCGGTTGAGCGTGAGCGTCCCGATGCCGCCCGAGATCTCGACGAGGACGCGCTCGTACGCGGCCATCAAACGCGCTCCACGATCATCGCGATCCCCTGACCGACTCCGATGCACATGGTCGCCAAACCAAAGCGTAACTGACGGCGTTGTAAGGCGTGAACCAGCGTGGTGAGGATCTTGGCTCCGGTGCAGCCGAGAGGGTGCCCGAGGGCAATCCCACCGCCGTAGATGTTCACCTTCCCGGGATCCAGGCCCAGCTCGCGGGTGCAGGCGATCGCCTGGGCCGCGAAGGCTTCGCTCAACTCGACGAGATCGATCTGATCGATGGTGAGGCCCGCGCGCTGCAGCGCTTTCCGGGTCGCCGGAATCGGGCCCAACCCCATGCAGGACGGGTCCACCCCGGCCACAGCCGTCGCGACGATCCGCGCGAGGGGCTTGTTGGCCTTGGATGTCACCAGCAAGGCGGCCGCGCCGTCGTTGATGCCACTCGAGCTCGCCGCGGTAACCGTCCCCTCTTTCCGGAAGGCGGGCTTGAGCCTCGCCACCCCCTCGAGCGTCGTGCCCGCGCGGGGGTACTCGTCCCTGGAGAACAGCGTCCCATCGGGCAGCGGTACGGGGACGAGCTCTTCTGTGAAGACGCACTCCTTCAGCGCGCGCTCGGCGCGCTGCTGGCTCTCCACCGCGAACGCATCCTGTTCCGCCCGCGTGATCTTGTAGCGGTCCGCCACGACCTCCGCCGTTTCGCCCATCGAGATCGTCCAGTCCTTCTTGAAACGCGGGTTGGTGAAGCGCCAGCCGATGGTCGTGTCGGCAACGTCGGGTGCCTTGCGGTTCCACGGTTCCGCCGACTTGAGCATGACGTAGGGCGCGCGGGTCATGCTCTCGACGCCGCCGGCGATGAACGTTGCTCCTTCACCCGCCTTGATCGCCTGCGCCGCGCTCGCCACCGCTTGGAGCCCGGACCCGCACAGCCGGTTCACTGTCTGGCCCGGGACCTCGACCGGAAGGCCGGCCAGGAGCAGCGCCATCCGGGCCACGTTACGGTTGTCCTCGCCCGCTTGGTTGGCGCAGCCGAAAATGACATCATCGATCGCGGCCGGGTCGATGCCCGAACGCTCGACGACCGCCTTGATCGGGACCGCCGCCAGGTCGTCGGCGCGGACGCCTGCCAGCGACCCGCCATGCTTCCCGACGGGGGTTCGGAGCGCGGTGGTGATGAACGCTTCAGTCACAGCCCCACCCACACGGTCTTCGTCTCGAGATAGCCGTCCAGGGCTTCGCGGCCGAGGTCGCGACCGAACCCGGACGCCTTGAAGCCGCCGAACGGCGCGCCCGAGTCGTAGAAGTTGTAGGAGTTGATCCAGACCGTGCCGGCGCGGATCGCCTTGGCGGCGCGGTGCGCCTTCTGGATGTCCTTGGTCCAGATGCCGGCCGCGAGGCCGTAGATCGTCTGGTTCGCGAGCTTCACGCCGGCCTCGAAATCGTCGAACGTGAGCACCGCGAGGACGGGGCCGAAGATCTCCTCCCGGGCGATCGTCATCTCGGGGCGCACCCCGTCGAACACCGTCGCTTCGACGAAATACCCCTTGCCGTTGAGCTTCGTCGCCTTCCCACCGGCGACGATCTGCGCGCCTTCCGCGACGCCCTTCTTGATGTAGGAGAGCACCGTCTCCTGCTGTTGCTTCGAGACGAGTGCGCCGAGACGGGTGTTCTTGTCGAGCGGATCGCCGGGAGTGAGTTTCTTCGCCCCTGCGGCGAGCTGCTCGATCACCTGCTGGTGCACGGACTGCTCGACCAGGAGGCGCGACCCGGCAGCGCACACCTCACCCTTCCCGTAGAAGATGCCGGTCTGCGCGCCGCGCACGGCGGCGTTCAGGTCGGCGTCGGCGAAGATGATGTTGGGGCTCTTGCCGCCGAGCTCGAGGGTGACGCGCTTGTTCGTGTCCGCGGCCATTTTCATGATGTCGCGGCCCACCTCGGTCGAGCCGGTGAACGAGATCTTGTCCACGCCCGGGTGGCGGACGAGCGCCGCCCCGGCGGTTCTGCCGCCGCCCGGGACGACGTTGAACGCGCCCGGGGGCAACCCGGCCTCGAGCGCCAGCTCCGCGAACAGCAGGGCGGTGAGCGGCGTCTCGGACGCGGGCTTCAGGACCACCGTGCACCCGGCCGCGAGCGCGGGGGCGAACTTCCAGCTCGCGATGTTCAAGGGGAAGTTCCAGGGCACGATCGCGCCCACGACGCCGACCGGCTCGCGCAGCGTGTACGTGAGGAAGGGGCCTTCGACCGGCAGCGTGTCGCCCACGATCTTGTCGGCCCACCCGGCGTAGTAGCGCAGCGTGTTGACCGTCATCGTCAGCTCGATCTTCGCCTCGAACAGCGTCTTGCCGTTCTGGAGGCTCTCGAGCCTGGAGAACTCGTCCAGCCGCGCTTCCAGCAAGTCGGCCGCCTTGAACAACAGGCGGCCGCGCTTGCGCGCGGACAGATCGCGCCACGCCGCCGACTCGAAGCAGGCCTTGGCAGCCTGGACGGCGTGGTCCACATCGGCCGCGTCACCGGCGGCGACCTCCGCGAGCACCTCCTCGGTCGCCGGATTCACCACCGGGAAGCGCTGGCCGGAGCCGGCCGGCCGCCATTCATTATTGATGAAGAGGTCGGTCTTCACTTCCCCTTGAACTCCGCCACCCGCTTTTCATTGTAGGCCGCGATCCCTTCCTTGGCATCCTCACTCTGGAACAGCTGCTGCTGCAGCTCGCGCTCGATCGCCAACGCGCTTTCGAAAGGCACTTCGGCGCCCGACTGGACCGCCCGCTTGATCAGGCCGACCGCCTTCGACGCTTTGTGCGGCGGGCAGAACTGCTTGGCGTACAGCACGACCTGCTCCCAGTAGCCGTTGGCGGGGAACACTTCGTTCACGAGGCCCAGCTCCTTGCCGCGCTCGAACGAGAAGGTCTCGCCTTTGACCATCAGCTCGATGGCGAGCGACTTGCCCACGATGCGCGCGATGCGCTGGGTGCCGCCCGTGCCCGGGAGCACGCCGAGGTTCACCTCGGGGAGGCCGATTTTGCCGCCGTTTTCCTTCGCGAGCCGGATGTCGCAGGCCATCGCGATCTCAAGGCCACCGCCGACGGTATGCCCGTTCAAGGCGGCGATCGTGAGCTTGGGAGTCTGCTCGAGGCGGTTCAGCGTTTCGTTGGCGTGCAGGCAGAAGTAGTACTTGAAGCGCGGCGTCACCCTGTTCAGCATCGCGATGTTGGCGCCCGCCGAGAAGAACTTCTCGCCGTGGCCTCGGATCACGATCACGTGGGCGGCGTCGTCGAACCGCGCCTTGAGAATGGCCTCGTCGAGGTCGCGCATCATCTCGTAGGTGTACGTGTTCGCCGGGGGATCGTCGAGCTCGATGATGGCGAGCCCGTCCTCCACGCGGTATTGCACCAGCGCCTTCTGTTCGGTCCTTGGTTCCGTCATGGTTGCCATGGGGCCTTCAGTCTCCGTGTACCGGGGAGGGGAAGCGCGCCTCGACGAACCCGCCGACGAAGATGCGCGCGATGAGATCCGCCAGGCGGCGAGGGTCGATCTCGCCCGCCGGATCGTACCAATTGTAGATCCAGTTCATCATGCCGAAGAGCACGTAGGCGGCGGCGCTGCGGTCCACCGCCGTCTCCTCGGGCGCCACGTCCTTGAGCAACCGCTCG
>JBGPOM010000060.1:0-8366 GCA_041488075.1 Gemmatimonadota bacterium | reverse complement strand
TAGTTCGTCTGGGTCCAGCTGCACTCGGCGCCCAGGACGCGCGCCCGCTCCCGCGTGGCCGCCTCGATCTCCGCCAGGCTGGCGCGGCCGTACACCTCGGGCTCGCGCTCGCCCAGCAGATTCAGATTGGGGCCGTTCAGGACGGCGATGCGCACTACGCCTTGAGCTTTTTCAGCCACTGCTGGAACTGGTCGGCCTCGGCCTCGTCCTCGGGCGGGCGCTGTGTGCGACCCGACGAGCGGCCCGGTGTGCGCGGACCGCTCGGATCGGCCGACGTTCCCCCCCCTCCGCCCCCCTCCGCCCCCCCACCCGCCTCCGCCGCCGGCTCACCCGCCGCGGAGCCCGGCGCGCCACCCTGAAAGAAATCGTCGAACGAGAAGCCGCCCTCTCCCCCGTGTGCTCCGCCGCCCCCCTTCCCCGCGCCAGCCTCCCCTGCAGGGGCGGTCCCGCCCGCCCCCCCCGTGCGACGCGCCGGATCGTCGCCGAACACCGAATCGAGCGAGATGTCATCCTGCCCGGGACGCGACGGCTCCCCGGGTGACGAGGCGCCGGCCGAGTCGAACGCCGCCTGGAGGGTGCTCTGCCCAGCCGCAGGAGCCGGAGCGGGCGGCGGCGGGGGGGGCGGCGCCGCCGCGGCAGCCCCGCGACCCGACCAGATCCCTTTCAGGAAGGCCTGCGCCGACACCCCTGACCGGCGCCGGGTTCCGCCACCCGATAGCTCCTCGACCTTGCGCCGCAGCCGCGCGTCGCCTGGACGCTGCGCCAGCAACGCCTGATAGACGCGCAACGCGTCCTGTTGGTGCCCCTGCTTCAAGTACAGCTCCGCCATCGTCTCTGTGAGCACGGGCTCAGCTTGCGACAGCGCCGCCGTGTCGGCGGCCCCGTCGTCATCGGAGAGCGCGACCGCCGCTGGAACGGGCGGCGGCCCCGGCGGCTGGGGCGGGGCCGGCGGGCGGGGCGGCGCGGCTGCCGCCCGGCGCGGCGGACCGAACGGTTCGTCGTCCGGCATGATGAGCGGCAGGTCCACCTGCGGCATCCCGTCATCGACCGGCTCCTGCTCGCTCGGCGGCGGGTTGTCGAGCTTGAACATCCCGCTCCCCTCGTACTGGTTGCCGGCCAGCCCCAGGACATCGACCTGCTCGATCTGCTGCGAGTTGAGCTCGACGTCCTCCTGCACTTCGAGCCCCTCGGCCTTCGCGGCGGCGTGCGCCGCGGCGTTGAAGTCGAGCGAGTCGTCGAAGGTCTCGACATCGGGCAACGGCTTGGCGACCGCGGGCGCCGGCGCAGCGGGGGCGACGGGGGCGACGGGGGCGACGGGGGCGGCGCCATGCTCGACCACGAAATCGGGCTGCTTCATCGCCGCCGTCTCGACGTCCGCGATCGCGGGGGCTGCGGGCTTCGCCGCAGCCTTGGTTTTCGCGCGCCCCAGCGCTTCGGCCGCATCCCCGTTCATGGGGTCGGCGTTGAGCAGCCGGGTCAGCCAGTTGACCGCATCGTCGAACCGGTTGTTCCGCTCGGCGATGTCGCCGAGGATCTTCAGGGCGATGATGTTTTCAGGATCGAGCGCGAGGACCTTCTGGAACGCCTCCTGGGCCCCGGCGTCGTTCTTCATGTCGATGAGACAGCGCCCGTAGACGATGTGGGCGCTGACGTAATCGGGGTGCAGGGCCAGGCCGTTCTGACACAGCTCGATGGCCTTATCTACTTCTCCCCCTTTACGATAGGCGTCGGCCAGGGGCGCAAAATTGCGCCCTTTGGGGTTCTCGGCCCAACGGCGCTCGAGTTTTTCTATCTCGCTGGTGTAGGCCACGCCCTAAGTCTATGTGGGAATTGGACGAAGATAGTGTCCGCCCGGCGGTGCGTCAAATCAGTCGTGCGGCCGGTCGCTTGAGTTTGCGCGTTGGCGTTCTTAGACTTATGCCCCTTCACCCTCCTCTCTGACCGGAGTCGGAACGCTGCCATGATGCGCGCGATGCGGGCCAACGCCAAGTGGGTCTTTTATATCCTCGCGGGCTCGTTCATCCTGTGGCTCGGTATCGGCCAGGTGCGGGACATCCTCGGCCCGAGCGGGAACGTCGTCTTGCGCGTCAACGGTCGCGAGGTGCAGATCGCGGCGTACCAGCAGCGGCTGCAGGCCGCCTATGAGCAGTACCGCCAGCAGTCGGGGACGGCGGCGCTGGCGCGGGAAGACGAGCAGCAGATTCAAGAGCAGGTGACCAACCAGTTGATCCAGGAGATCCTGCTGCAGCAGGAGTACCGGCGGCTCGGCATCCAGGTGACCGCCGACGAGATCGTCGAGGCCGCGCGCACCTCACCGCCGCCCGAGGTCATGCGCGATGCGCAGTTCCAGACCGACGGGCAGTTCGACATCCGCAAGTGGCAGCAGTTCCTGCAGTCGGGGGCCGACCGCGCCACGCTCGCGCAGATCGAGACGATTTACCGCGACCGCATCCCGCAGATCAAGTTCGCCCAGTACCTCACCGCGGACGTGTACATCTCCGACGCGAAGCTGTGGCGCATTTACAAGGACCAGCACGACTCCGCCAGCGTGGCCGTGCTCGCCGTCTGGCCCTACCTCATCGCCGACTCGATCCCCGTCACGGACGGGGAGCTGGAGCGCTACCTCGCCGCGCACCCGGACGACTTCAAGCGGCCGGCCGCGGCGTTCGTGCAGTTCGTCGCGATCCCGCACCTCCCCGACGCCGCCGACACGGCGGCGGCCCGGGCCCGGGTCGCGCGGATCCGCGCCGAGCTGCTCCGCGGCGCCAAGTTCGAAGACGTGGCGCGCCGCGAGTCGAGCGACACGGTGACCGGGAAGCGGGGCGGCGATCTGGGGTGGGTCAAGCGCGACGAGGCGTCGTTCGACCGGCAGTTCATGGAGGGCGTGAAGGGTCTCGCGCCCGGGCGCGTGTCGCCGCCGGTGCTCACGCAGTTCGGCTACCATCTGATCAGGGTCGATGCCGCGAAGGGCGACTCGCTGAAGCTGCGCCACATCCTCGTGCCGATCGAGCTGCAGGGTGCGCGGCTCGACGCCGTCGAGGCGCGCGTCGATAGCCTCGAGCGGCTGGCCGCCGACCAGACCAATGGCGCCCTGCTCGACAGCGCCGCGCGCCGCTTCGATCTCCCGCTCTCGCCGCTCCACCGCATCGTCGAAGGCGAGCGGCTCACCCTCGGCCGGTACGTCATTCCCGACGTGAGCGTCTGGGCGTTCGACGCCCATGTGGGAGAGACGAGCCCGATCATCGAGGCCAAGCCGGCGTACTACGTGTTCCGGCTCGATTCGCTCGTGCCCGAAGGGGTGCCGCCGCTCGCCGCCGTGCGCGAGCAAGTGGTGGCGGCGGTGAAGCTCGGGAAGCAGCAGGCGATCGCGCAGCGCCGCGCCGACTCGCTCGCGGCGGCACTGCGCGGGACGCCCAACCTGGTGGCGGCGGGCGCGGCGCGCGGGCTCACCGTGCAGCGCTTCGGGCCGTTCACCCGGCTCCAGCCGCCCAGCTATCTGGCGCGCGAGCCGGTGGTGGTGGGCGCGGCGTTCGGGCTGCGGGTGGCGGAGCGGAGCGGCGTGATCGCCGGGCAGGGCGGGGATTTCGTCATCGAGTCGCTCGGCCGCAAGATGGCCGATTCGTCCGCCTGGATGGCGCAGAAGGAGACGCAGCGGACCCAGCTGCTCACCGCGGTGCGCCAGGCGCGCATTCAGCAGTACATGGACGCCCTGCGCGCCAAAGCCAAGATCGTCGACCGGCGCAAGGTGATCTTCCGCACCCAAGCCTCGGCCGACGCCACCCTCTAGGGGCGGCTCACTCGATCAGGCGTTTCGGCTTCGCGTCCCGCGGCGGCTCCTGGTCGGGGAGCCGCTGGATCGAGTCTTCCGCGTCCGAGAGGGCGCGCTTGAACTCGCGCAGCCCCTTCCCCACCGCCCGCCCCGCGTCCGGCAGCCGGTTGGCGCCGAACACCAGGAGCACGATCAGCAGCAGGATGACGATCTCGCCCGCGCCCAGGTTCCCGAACATCGCGGCGCCTACTGGCTCAGCCGTTTCGGGCCGGCGCTCTGCGCCGGCGGCAGCGGCGCGTCGGACGGGGCCGGCGGCTCCACGGCCTCGTCCTTCAAACCCCGCTTGAACTCCTTGATGCCTTTCCCGATCGACGCCCCGATCTCGGGAATGCGCTTGGCGCCGAAGAACAGCACGAGGATCAAGAGGAGGATCGCGATTTCGGTGAAGCCGAGATTGCCAAACATAGGTTCCTCGTTAGAAGAGCGACCGGGCGACGAAGTACGCGACCGCGACCCCCACGACCGCGAGCAGCGACACATCGAGCCCGATCGGCCCCAGGGTGATCGACACGACCAGCAGATCCAGGTGCACCGGGCCGAGGGTCGGCGTCACGGACCAGGTGAAAATCTCCTTCGCCGGTCCCTGCGGCAGGAACCGCTGCAGGAACGCGTGCGCCAACCCGCCGAGCACGAAGCCCGCGGCGAGTACGCCGAAGTAGAACAGCGGGCGTCGTGGGCCCTGCGCCACTAGCTGCGCCGCTCCACCGCGTACGCGATGCTGCCCTGCAGCGCGTCCCGCGCCGGCGACGGCGGCAGCACCTCGAGCTCGGCCTCCGCCTGTTGCGCCAGATCGAGCGCCCGCTGCCGCGCCGCCTCGAGCCCGCCCGCCGCCTCCACCAGCCGGATCACGTCCGCCACCAGCTCGTCGGACGGCTGCGCGGTCTCCATCAGGCGCGCGACGACGCGGCGCTCAGCCGGGGACACGCGGGCCAGCGCCGCGATGAGCGGCAGCGTCACCTTGTGCTCGCGCAGGTCGAGCCCCGACGGCTTTCCCGTCACCGCTTCGGTCTGCGTGTAATCGAGCAGGTCGTCGGTGATCTGGAACGCCATGCCGAGCAGCATCCCGAAGCGCGCCAACGCCTGGCGGTGCGCCGACGCGGCCGTCAGCGCGCCCACCTCGCACGCCCCCGACAAGAGCGACGCCGTCTTGGCGCGGATCAGCTGGTCGTAGGCCGCCTCCCCGTAGGCGAGCTTGTCGTGCGCCTCGAGCTGGCGCATCTCGCCCACCGTCATCTCGTTCGTGACGCGCGCCAGCACCCGCAGCGCCGTCGGGTCGTCGAGCTGCACCAGCTCGATGATCGCCCGCGAATAGAGATAGTCCCCCATGATCACCGCGATCTGATGCGAGAACAGGGCGTTGATCGTGGGCTGGCCGCGCCGCAGGGCCGAGTGGTCCACCGAGTCGTCGTGCACCAGCGTGGCGAGGTGGATCAGCTCGACCACCGCCGCCAGCGTAACGGCTCTGGGATCGCTCCCACCCGCGGCCCGGTGGCTGAGCAGCAGCAGGGTGGGGCGGAACAGCTTCCCCTTCATGCGGAGGAGGTGCTCGTTCACCTCGCTGATCATCCGGAAATCCGCCGCGATGATGCGCCGCAGCTCGTCCACCACCTGCTCGAGCTCGGTGGCCACGGGGCTCTGGACGTCGCGCAGGGCGACTCGAGGCAGGGCGACCGTCATCGAGCCTTGGCCAGCGCCTTGGCGCGCTGTTCCACGTCGAGGAAGCGGATGTCCACGGCGAACACCCGCCCATACAGGTCGCGCGCGTCGGCTTTCTTGCCCTGCTCCTCGAGCGCCCGGCCCAGCCAGTAGAGCACGCCGAGCCGCTCCTGGTCTCCCGACGCCGGCAGCTCGAGGCCGCGCCGCAGGATGGACTCGGCCACGCCGTACGCCCCCTTCTCGAAGAAGCACACGCCCAGCATCTCCGAGGTCCGCAGCTTCCCCTCGGGGGCGCGCAGCGCCTTCTGCAACTCCGCGATCGCCTCGTCCAGGAGACCCATCTCCTTGAACGCCACACCCAGGTCGTAGTGCGACTGGAAGTCGGTCTCGTCGATGTTCTCGTCGATCCCCTGTTTGAAGCGCGCCAGCATGTCGTGGAAGTCCTGCTCCTCGTCGCCCGTCGGCTCCTCGTCCGCGACCGTCATCCGGCTGTCCTTGGCGGGCGAATCGTCCTCCATCATCATCGAGCTCAAGTCGACGAAGTCTCCGTCCAGCGCGGCCTCGTCGCGCACCTTCATCTTCGCGTCCTTGGCCTTGACCTTCCCCTCGACCTTCGTGGGCGCGACGGCCGGGGCAAGCATCGCGAGCGCCGCCTTGGCGCGCTCGTTCTTGGGATCGTGCTCGGCCACGCGCGCGTACACCGCCCGCGCCTTATCGGGCAGGTCGGTGCGCAGCAGCGTATCCGCCAGCTCGAGGTAGGCATCGATCAGCTTCGCCTTGTCCCCCGCCTTGAACGAAAACTCGACCGTCTTCTGGCGGTGGCGCACGCTGTTGGGATCGAGCCGCAGAATCTCCTCCACCAGCGCCTGCGCCTGCGCCAGGTTCCCGGCGTTCTCCCAGCCCGCCGTCGCGAGGTCCAGCTCCTCGACGCCCCGCTCGCGCTGCCCGTCCTCGATCAGCGCTTCGCCCAACGCCTGGTGCGCCTCGGGGTCGTCCGGGCTGTCGGCAACGCGCGACTCGAGCTCGTCGATCCCCGCCGCGGCTGGTGTCTCCTCGATTCCCGAGAACACGAGCGACCCCGTCTCGTCCCCCTGGCTCACCATGCCGGCGATGCCGAGGTTGATGTAGCCCGACTTGCGGCCGCCCACGGAAATGGACGTGTCCTCTTCCGTCTGCACGAACCCCGGGTGCTCGCGGCTCTCCTCGATGAGCGGCCGGTCGTCGATGTCGTGGCTCGCGTCGGTGGTGGCCGTCTCGAAATCGGCCTCGAGCTCGAGCGGCGGCACCTCTACCACCGTCTTCCGCTTGGGCGGCGCGGGGGTCGGCGCCGACGGCCGCTTGGGCACGACCGGCTTCACCTTCGCGGGCTCCGGCGGCCTGGCGGCCGGCATCTTGAGCGGGTTGAGCTTCGGCACCGCCGGCCTCGGCGGCGGGGCCGGCGGCGGGGCGGCTCGCGGCGGGGCGGCTCGCGGCGGCGGCGGCGCCCGCGGCGGCGGCGGCGCCAGGTCCACGTTCCCCTCCAACACCAGCTCCGCATCCTCCAACCCGTCGGCCTCGGCGTCGTCCGCCTCCGCGGAGACGGTCGGCTCGAGCTCGCTCAGCGGCTCGAGCTCCAGGTCCGCGGGATCGAGCTCCTCGCGGATGGACGGCGCTCTGGGGGTGCTCGCGCTTACCTGCCGGAAATCGGAGGCCGTCGTCTCGAGCCCTTCAAGCATGCCGCCGGCCTCGGCCGACTCCTCTTCCTCTTCGGCGAGGTTCGTCGTTTCGATCTCGAGCGAATCTTCGATCAACTGCTCGGCGACCGGGGGGTGCGCCGGGGCGGGAGGCGTCGGCTTCGCGAGAGGCTTCGCCTTGGATACCGCGGGCTCGTCCAGATCGAGAAAGACGAGGCTCGACGTCTTGCGCCTCCCTGACTTGGTGATGTCTTCTCCGTCCGGGCGGGTCGCCGTGGGCACGTTGATGCGCCCCGCCGATCCCCGCTTCCCCGGATCGCCGTACATCTTCAGATGCTCGTACAGGATTTCCCGCAGGCTCTCGCTCTCGGGCGAGATGTCCGTGAACTCCTTCAGCGCGGCGAACGCGTGTTCGATCTTCCCCGCCTTCTGCATCCGCTCGGCGTACTGCACGAAGTTCTGTTGCGCCTCGGCCATGAACCCCTTGGCGGCGTATAGCTTCGCGAGCTTCAGGTACGTCGCCTGCCGCGCCGGCGCGTTGCGCAGCACCTTGTTGCACATCGCGATGGCGTTGTTGTGGAAGCCGAGCTCGGCGTACTTGTCCACGGCGCGGTCGTAATAGTCCGCCGCCTGGCCGGGGTCCTTCAGCTTGATGTAGAGATCGCCGACGCGGTTGTAGATCGAGAGATCGGGGTTCGCCTCGCCGTCCGACTCCTGCGCCTTGAGCACCTCGACCCAGATCTCGACGGCCCGCTTGGGGTCCTTCGCCTCGAGACTCTTGGCCTTGTCTTTCAGCTGCTCAAGTTTGGACATGGAAAGTTTAAGATACCGGGAGGTTGGGAGTGGGACAAGCCGAACCCCCTGTCCAGACGGCGCTTACGACGTTCGCCCCCATCCAGTAGGCCACTTCCCGCCAATCCTCCACCGCCGCTATGACGAAGTCCGCCACGAACCCCGGGGCGAGCTGGCCCCGCTCCCCGGCGAGCCCCAGCGCCGCGGCCGCGTTCACGGTGACCGCCGTCAACGCCTCGGCGTGACGCAGCCCGAGCTGGGACACGCCCAGCGCCATCACCAGCGGCAGACTGACCGTCGGCGACGTGCCAGGGTTGAAATCGGTCGCCAAGGCGACGGCCGCCCCCGCCTCGATGAGGCGGCGCGCCGGCGCCTGAGCCCTCTTGCCGAGGAACACCATGGTGGCGGGCAGCAGC
>JBGPOM010000059.1:0-8422 GCA_041488075.1 Gemmatimonadota bacterium | reverse complement strand
CCGTCGTTCTCCTCGAGGTTCTCCTTGGCGCGCGCGAAGTCGACGTCGAAGCCGAAGTCCTTCTTGATTTCGGCCTTGATGTTGGGCAGCTGCTCGATGGTCGAGAGCTCGTAGACCGATTGCGCGTTGTCGGTCACCGGACCGTAGGAGTCCACGGCGATGGTGACCGGCCCCATGCCGAGGAAGCCGAACGCCACCAGGCCAAAGGCGAACACCGCGGGGGCCATCATCAAAGCGCCGAGCCCGGTGGTGCTCACGCCGAAGGCGATCGCCATCAGCGACAGCATCGCCACGCCCAGCCAGAAGGCGCTGAAGTTCCCCGCGACGAAGCCCGACAGGATGTTGAGCGAGGCGCCCCCCTCGCGCGACGACGTCACGATCTCCCGCACGTGGGCCGACTTGAGCGAGGTGAACACCGTCACGAGCTCCGGGATGATCGCCCCCGCGAGCGTGCCGCACGTGATCACCAGCGACAGCTTCCACCACAGCGTCCCGTCGCCGCCGATGTCGGGGATGATGAGCCGCGACACCACGAACGTAAATGCGACGGACACGAGCGACGTCAGCCACACGAGCTGGGTGAGCGGCGCCTCGTAGTTCATCCGGTCCACGGTCCGGTACCGGGCCTTCGTGATCGCGGCGTTGACGAAGTATGACACCCCCGACGCGATGATCATCGTCACGCGCATTACGAAAATCCAGACGAGCAGCTGCACCTTGACGAGCGGCTCGTGCACGGCGAGCAGAATGAACGAGATGAGCGCGACACCGGTGACGCCGTACGTCTCGAATCCGTCGGCACTCGGCCCCACCGAGTCGCCGGCGTTGTCGCCGGTGCAGTCGGCGATGACGCCGGGGTTGCGCGCATCGTCCTCCTTGATCTTGAAGACGATCTTCATCAGGTCGGCGCCGATGTCGGCGATCTTGGTGAAGATGCCCCCGGCCACCCGCAGCGCCGCCGCCCCGAGCGATTCGCCGATGGCGAACCCGATGAAGCACGGGCCGGCGTAGTCGCCCGGGACGAACAGCAGGATGCACAGCATCAGCAACAGCTCGACGCTGATGAGCAGCATGCCGATGCTCATCCCCGCCTTGAGCGGGATCTCGTGGCCGGGGAACGGCTTGCCGGTCAGGCTCGCGAAGGCGGTGCGCGAATTCGCGAACGTGTTCACGCGGATCCCGAACCACGCGACGCCGTAGCTGCCCGCGATGCCGATCAGGCTGAACAGCAGGATCACGATCACCTTGATCGCCGGAAAGCCGCGGACCATCGCGCCGCTCGCGTCGACCGTGCGGGCGAGCGCCCCGAAGTACAGCGCCACGATCGCTCCGATGAAGAGCCACAGCACCAGCAGGAAGCGGCCCTGCGTAAACAGGTAGGTCTTGCAGGTCTCGTAAATGAGCTCCGAGATCTCCCGCATCGCCCGGTGCACCGGGAGGTTCTTGAGCTGGGTGTAGATGGCGAGGCCGAACAGCAGGCCCAGCGCGCACACCACGAGGCCCCAGGTGAGCAAGGCGCGGCCGCCGATCCCGCCCAGGAACGCCGCCTGGTTGAGGTCGGGCAGGACGAGGCTGGCTTCGCCTCCGGCGGGATGCTGGGCACTAAACAGGGGCAACGTCATCTACGGGTATCTCCTGGAGCGTCGGTGGAGGAAGGAAATCGCGGCTTACTTGTCGGCGTACTCGTAGTACTCGACCCCGAGGTGCGTGATCTGCTCTTCTCCCATCATCCACCGCAGCGTGTTCTTGAGCTTCGTGTGCTGAATGAAGAGGTCGTGCTCGGGATACAGACCGGGCGCGGTCTGCGGACCCTTGAAGTAGAACGACAGCCACTCCTGGATGCCGGAGAGGCCGGCCCGGTGCGCGAGATCGAAGAACAGCGCGAGGTCGAGCACGATCGGCGCGGCCAAAATGGAGTCGCGGCACAGGAAATCGACCTTGATCTGCATCGGATAGCCGAGCCATCCGAAGATATCGATGTTATCCCAGCCCTCCTTGTTGTCTCCGCGGGGCGGATAGTAGTTGATCCGCACCTTGTGGTAGATCTTGCCGTAGAGCTCGGGATACATGTCGGGCTGCAGGATGTGCTCGAGCAGGCCGAGCTTCGACTCCTCCTTAGTCTTGAACGACTCCGGATCGTCGAGCACCTCGCCGTCGCGGTTGCCGAGGATGTTGGTCGAGTACCAACCGGCCAGCCCGAGCATGCGCGCCTTGAACGCCGGCGCGAGCACGCTCTTCATCATCGTCTGGCCGGTCTTGAAATCCTTGCCGCCGATCGGGACCTTGCGCTCCTCGGCGAGACGTTCCATGACGGGGAGGTCGACCGTCAAGTTCGGGGCGCCGTTCGCGAAGGGGACGCTCTCCATCAGCGCCGCGTACGCGTACAACATGGATGGAGCGATCGACGGATCGTTCTGCTCCATCGCCTTCTCGAACGCCGCGAGCGACTGGTGCGCCGGCCCCGCCGTGAGGAATATCTCCGTCGACGCGCACCACACGATGACGACGCGCTCCACGCCCGCGGTCTTTTTGAAGGTCCGGATGTCCTCGCGCAGCTGCTCGGCGAGCTCCCGCTTGGTCTTCCCGCGCTTCACGTTCGTGCCCTGCAGCCGCTTCACGTAGTACTGGTCGAAGGCGGCGGGCATCGGTTTGATGCCCTGGAGGAAGTCCTTGATCGGGTCCAGGTGCTCGTGCCGGTCCAGCACGCCGGCCTTCGCCGCGGCCGTATAGGCGTCGTCGGGAATCGGGTCCCAGGCCGTGAACACCAGCTGCTTCAGGTCCGCGAGCGGCACGAAGTCCTTGAGCTTGGGGGCGCGCTTATCGGTGCGCTTGCCCAGGCGGATCGTGGCCATCTGGCTCAGCGAGCCGATCGGCAGCGCGCGCCCGCGGCGGACGTTCTCGACCCCCGCGATGAAGGTCGTGGACACGGCGCCGAGCCCCACCAGCATGACGCCGAGTTTACCTGTGGCAGGGGCGATGTCGCGGCCGGTCTTGTGCGGCACGGTCAATGTCCTTTCCGGCGGACGGCGGCGACCCCGGGAAGCGTCTCCCGCTTCATCATGGGTCTCGGCGCAGCACCCGCGATGCGCGCAACGTGAAGCACGCGCTGCACCACGGTCACGGTGGCGGCGAGCGCGAGAATGACGACGATCCAGAACAACAACGCTCCGTCCCGGCCGGGCCCGAAAACGAGCGACGGTACGGCAAGCAGCAGGATCCGCTCCGCCCGAGCGGCAATCCCTACGGTGCACTCGAGTCCGAGCCCCTCGGCCCGCGCGCGCGCGTACGACACCAGCATCGACATGGCCAGCGCGCCGAGCGCGATGCCCAGCGCCAGCGTTTGGCGCGCCGCCGGCACCCCCCCCCGCTCGAAGTAGATGGCCAGCCCGGCGAAGACGGCCGCCTCTCCGACGCGATCGAGGGTCGAGTCGTAGAACGCCCCGAAAGTCGTGGTCGTCCCGCCCAGACGCGCCACCTGGCCGTCGAGGATGTCGAACAGCCCGCTGACGAGCAGCAGCAGTCCCCCGACCCGAATCTCACCGAACCCGAACGCGACGCCCGCGCCGACGACGATCAGCGTGCCGATGGTGGTGAGGACGTTCGGATGGATACCCGCGCGAATGAAGGCGCGGGCGAGCGGCCCGACGAGCCGCACGAAGCCGTCCTTCACACTTTGCGGAATGACGTTCATAGCCCGCGGGAAACTAATAGCCCCGGGCAGGCGCGGAAAGGCCGTCAGCGCTGCACGTTCGCCAGATCCGTCACCGCTGTCGCGAGGGCGCGGACCTTCGCTTGATCGGCTGCTCCCGGCACGTCACCGTTCAACTGCGCGGCCAGCTGGGTGAGCGCGTCGCGGCGCTCTCGTCCCGACTGCCGCTCGGCGCGGGCGAGCGCATCGCGCCGGGCAGACAGCGTGGCCGGCGCCAGCCCCTTCGACCGCGCCAGCTGGTCCAGGTAGGCCCGCGCCACCACGAAGCTGGCAGGCCACACCAGCTTCTGCTGGTCCTGGGCGTTCAAGTAGTCGAAGTGGATCAGCTTCGCGGCGTCGATCTCGTTCTGCGAGAGGAACCCGCTGGGCTGGAGCTCGAGGATGTCGAGCCCGCGCGCAATCTCGGAGCTCACGATGTAGCCGTTGTACCAGTACGCCGACCACGATCCGGCGCCGAGCAGCTTGGTCGAGTCCATCGGGCCCCGGTCGAAAAAGGCGATCTCCATCGGATGGGCCGGATCGGTCCAGTCGAACACCGAGATGCCTCCCTGATACCAGCCCTGCGCCATGATGTCGCGCCCGGGGATGGGAATCAACGTGCCGTTGTGGGCCACGCAGTTCTCATTCGCGGTCTGCGGCGCGGGCAGCTTGTAGTAACTCTGGAACGCCATCGTATTGCCCGACAGCGTGAAGATCGCGTCCGCCCCCCACTCGGGCTTGTCCGTCGGCCGGCAGCGGGGCTGGAGCCCGCCGCCCCACTCGTCCGTGAACAGGATCTTGGTGCCGTCGTTGTTGAACGTCGCCGAGTGCCAGTAGGAGAAGTTCGAGTCGGCCACCGCGCCGATCCGCCGGGGGTTCGCAGGATCGCGGATGTCGAGCAGCAGGCCGTAGCCGCCGCAGGCCCCGCCGGCGAGGCCGATGGCCGGATAGACGGTGATGTCGTGGCACTGCGTCGGTCCCGGCGGTGGGCCGGGACGCCGGTTCGGGAGATTGACGATCAGATCCACGATCCCCTGCACGTTGGCACGCAGGGTGGCGGTGTCCGCGGACGTCGGCGTGCCCGTCCCGCCTCGCGCCTTGACGATGCTGTCGAGCCTGAAGCGAACGAATCCCGGACCCAGCACGATGTCCATCCCGTTGACCTTCGCCGTGAACCCGCCGGCGGCCCGCGCCGAATCCGCGGCGCGCGCCGCGTGGGCAATGTCTTCCGCCGCCTCGGGGTGGGTGGGCGCCCGCGTGAGGTCCTGGAAGATGCGCGGCGAGCTGACGATCCGTGCCTGCTCGGGGTGCGCCAACGGCACCTGAATCACCTCGATGCGGAACAGCGCGCTGGCCGGATTCGAGTCCGGCGAGGCGTTGGAGCAGCCGGCGAGCTCGCTGGGAGACCGGACCGGCGCCGAGCCGGACACGTAGATGTACACGTTGTCCGCGTCGGTCGGGGACGTCTCGACGGTGTGTGTGTGCGAACCGCGGCATGTCTGCACGTCGGTTATGTGGCGGGGGTTCGCGATGTCGGTGATGTCGAAGATCCGGATCCCGCGGAGCCGCTCGTGGCTCACCGTGTCGGACACGCCCTGCGTGCCGCAATCGGTACGCCCGTTCAGGGCCTCACCGGACACGAACAGCAGGCTGCGGTATACCGAGACGTCGCTCTGCGACCCGGGGCAGACGAAGGCTTTGTGCAACCGGGGAGCGGCGGGATTGGAGATGTCCCACACCTGGAGCCCGGCGAAGTTGCCCTGAATCACGTACGGCCCCGTGAACGACAGGTCGGAATTGATGACGCTGAAATCGCCCGGGTTGTTGGGATGGATGAAGTCCGCGGACGGCGGCGTGGTCGAGACCAGGCGGATGTTCCAGACAGCCTCGGCGGCGTTCATCCAGCCGGCGCGCAGGCCCACCCGGGGATCTGGGCGAGGTGCCGTGGCGGACATGTCGAGCTTCGACGTGGCGCACGCCGCACCGACGAGCGCCAGGATGGCGAACAGGGATTGGGATTTCACTGAGAGCTCCGGGTGAGAGCATCGAGCATGCGGCGCATGCGGTCGATTTCGGTGGTCTGGTCGGCATTCACGTCGGCGGCGAATCGGAAGACGGGACCATCCTGGGCTGCGCCCTGGGCGCTCAAGAGCTCCTCCACCATCGTGATCGCGCCCTGGTGGTGCTGGATCATGAAGGTGAGGAAGAGCCGGTCGAACTCGCGGCCGCGCGCCGCGTCCAACTGGACCATCTGCTCGGTGGTGAGCATGCCGGGCATCAGCATCGGATGATCCATGCCGGCCATCATGTGGCCGCGCGGGTCGGCGGGTGGTACGAACTCGTGGTGCTCGCGCAGCCAGCGCTGCGCGAACGCGATCTCGTCGCGCTGGGCCACGACGATGCGCGCGCACAGTGTGCGCACCGATTCGCTGGCGCCGTGCGACGGCGCCCAGCCCGCCATCTGGACGGCCTGGGCGTGGTGCCCGATCATCCCGGCCACGAAATGCACGTCTGCCGCGGTGTAGGCCGGCGGGAGGCTGCTCGAGGGCGATGGTCGGGTGGCGGTGGCGCACGCCATAACGGCGATCGTCGCCAGCGCCGAGATGGCGCGCAGAAGCATGTGGTAACTTATCCCTGCCGTGGCATTCCCGTAGCCGTTCCGCTACGAAACCACCCCCCCCCTTAGTACAGCAGGTACTTGGCGCGCGCCGCGCGAAACCGGGCGAGGTCGTCCTCCCACGTCGCCCAGATCTGCCACGCCGGGCGGCCGGCTTCGATCGCCCGCCGCAGCTCCGGGCCCGCCGCCAGGCGGTCGAAGCTCTCGGCATTGATCTTCAAGTCGCGCGGATGGCTCGCGCGGATCGCGGCCAGCAGCGCGACGGCGAGCCGCGTCGGGTCGTATTGCTTGGGGTCGGTGACGCGCAGCCGCAGCCCCCGCAGCTCCCCGCCATCGTACTTGCCGTCCGTCGGCTCGCGGGGCGTGAAGACCGCTCTCGTGACCAGCACTCCGGCAAGCGCGTCGCCCCGGGACTGCCGCCGATCCCCCGAGTGCGTCAGGCGGCTCAGCACGCGGTCGGGGTCGAGCCACGGCGCGCCGATTACCTGGAACGCGAAGCCCGTCCCCCGGCCCACCGACACGTTGGTGCCCTCGAACAGGCACAGCCCCGGGTAGTGCAGCGCGCTCTCCAAGTCCGGCATGTTGGGCGACGGCTTCACCCACGGCAGGCCGGTCTTGTCGTACGGCATGTTCCGCTGCCACCCTGCGGCGGGCACGACGACCAGGTCGGCGCCGATGCCGAGCACGTCGTTCGCCATCCGCGCCAGCTCGCCGAAGGTCATCCCGTGACGCATCGGGACCGGCAGAAACCCGACCAACAGCGAGTCGGGATTCGCAGCCTGCGGCCGCACGTTGCCCTGGACATCGCGTCCGCCGATCGGGTCCGGGCGGTCGAGCACGATCACGCGCTTGCCGGCCCGCGCCGCGTCACGCATGATCGATGCCGCGGTCGCGATGTAGGTGTAGTAGCGGGCACCGATGTCCTGGAGATCGATGAGCAGGACGTCCACCGAATCGAGCGCGGCGCGGGCCGCGACGCGCGATCCGCCGTAAAGGCTATAGATTGGCAGGCCCGTGGCGGAGTCCACCCCGTCGGGCAAGCCGGCGCGGTCTTCGGTGCCGCGGAAACCGTGCTCCGGGCTGAACAGAGCGGTCAGCCGAAAGCCGCGGGCGATCAGCACGTCGGCATCGCGGCGACCTTGGCGGTCGATGCCGGTGTGATTGGAGAGCAGGCCGAGACGCTTCCCTCGCACGAGGTGGGCCGAGTCGCTGACCAGCACCTCGATGCCGGGACGGACTTGCGCCGTCGTCGGGGGGGAGGGGGGGGCGGCGCAGGCGATCGAACCCAGCAACCACACGAGATGATGCGCGCGCATACACTCCTAGTAATCGCGTTGGTGGCCGGATGTGCCGGAGGCGTCGCTCGGACCACGGGGCCCGCTCCGGCCTCGGCCGATCCGATCCTCGCGTCGCTGTCCACGCGCCAGAAGGTCGCCCAGCTCGTCGTCCCTTGGCTCGCCGGAAGTTACGCGGCCTTCGACGACTCCGCTTTCCAGGTTGCCACCCGCTGGGTCGATTCGCTCCAGGTCGGCGGGATCATCATTTCGGTCGGCTCGCCGTTCGACATCGCGGCGAAGCTCAACGCGTTGCAGCGCCGCTCGCGCCTTCCCCTCCTCATCTCCGCGGACCTCGAGTGGGGCGCCGCCATGCGGGTCGTGGGCGCCACCGGCTTTCCGACGATCATGGCGGCGGGCGCCACCGGCGACGAGCGCGACGCGTACACCATCGGGCGGGTGGCCGCCCTCGAGGGGCGGGCGGTGGGGATTCACGTCAATTTCGCCCCGGACGCCGACGTCAACAACAATCCGCTGAATCCGATCATCAACACCCGCTCCTTTGGCGAGGACCCGCGCGCGGTGGCGCGGCTCGTCCGCGCCTACGTGCACGGCCTCCAAGACAACGGCATGCTCGCCACCCTGAAGCACTTCCCGGGGCACGGCGACACCGAGACCGACTCGCACATCGGGTTGCCGACGATCCGCGCCGATTATGGACGGCTCGATACGCTCGAGCTCGTGCCGTTCCGCGCCGGGATCGACGCGGGTGCCGAAGTCGTGATGAGCTCCCACATCGCGTTCCCCGCCCTGACCGGCGGCGACGACCCCGGTACGCTGTCT
>JBGPOM010000058.1:0-8427 GCA_041488075.1 Gemmatimonadota bacterium | reverse complement strand
TGTCGCGCGCCGCGACGATCATCGAGACGCTGCGCGCGCAGTATCCCGGCCGCATGGTGCTGGTCGACGCCGGGGACCTGCTGCAGGGGAATCCGTTCGCGACGTTCTTCGGGCGCCAAGGTCAGAACGACCAGCGCCAGCCCCCCCCCCAGCCGATGGTCGACGCGCTCAACGCCCTGCAGTACGACGCCGCGACCCCGGGCAACCACGACTTCGATTTCGGGCTCGCGCTGCTGCGCCGCGCCGGCGCCGAGGCGACCTACCGCTACGTCGCGGCGAACGTGGAGCTCACCGCCGGTGGCTCGCTCTTTCCCCGGGTCATCGTGGTGCAGCGGGCCGGCGTCAAGATCGGCATCACGGGCTTCACCACACCGGGTGTGATGGTGTGGGACCGCGCGCAGCTCGCCGGACAGGTGCGAGTGCGTCGCGTGGCGGAAGCCGCCCCCGCCGCCCTCGCCCAGTTGGAGCGCGAAGGGGCCAACGTGAAGGTCGTACTGTTGCACGCCGGTTTGGGTGGCGGCTCGAGCTACGACACGACCGGCATCGGTCCCGAGAACGACGCCGCGGCCCTCGCGTCCGTGACGCCCAAGCCCGACGTCGTGATCGTCGGCCACAGCCATCGCGAAATTCGCGACACCGTGATCAACGGCGTCCACTTCGTTCAGCCGAAAAACTGGGCGCTGAGTCTTTCCGTCGTGCACGTGCGGCTCGTGCAGGGCAAGGTCGTCTCCGTGCGGGCGGATCTCATCCCGCTGGGGACCACCCCCGAGCTGCCGCGCTTCGCGCGGCGGCTCGCGGCCGCGCACGGGGCCGCCCGGCTCTGGGCGGCGACCCCGATCGGGACGGCGGGGCCGGGCTTCGACGCCCGCTACGCCCGGGTGCAGGACGGCGCGCTGCTCGACTTCATCAACGAGGTGCAGCGCCGCAACGCCGGCGCCCAGCTCTCGGCGGCGGCGGCGTTCGAGGTGCAGGCGGGGCTCCCCGACGGGGAGGTGCATCTGCGCGACGTCGCGGGCGTCTACCCGTACGAGAACACCCTCCGTGCCCTCCGCATCTCGGGCCGGCAGCTCCGCGAGTTCCTCGAGCACTCGGCGCGATACTTCCGGACCTACGAGCCCCCCCCTGCCGGGCGGCGGCCGATCATCAACGACAGCGTGCCCGGCTTCAACTTCGACGTCGTGAGCGGCGTCGCGTACAACATCGACCTGTCTCGCCCGGCGGGGCAGCGCATCCGCGGCCTCGCGTACGAGGGCCGGCTCGTCCAGCCGGCCGACAGTTTCACGATCGCCCTCAACAGTTACCGCGCGGCGGGTGGTGGGGGCTACGCGATGCTGGCGGGCGCGCGCGTCGTGTACGACCGCGGCGAGGACGTCCGCGATCTCTTGGTCGAAGAGATCAGACGGGCCCGCGCCCTCGACGCTCGTGCCTACTTCCGTCCGAGCTGGGCGATTGTCCCCCCCGAGGCGCGGGAGGCGGCGCGCGCCGCGTTCGCCCCCGCTGCGCCGCCGGTCAATACCGCGGACAGCACGCTGCTGCGGGTGCTCGCGCTCTCCGATCTGCACGGCCAGCTGGAGCCGCGCGTCTGGGCCTGGTCGGGCGGCCGGGCGGTGGGCGGCACGGCGGCGCTCAAGCCGTGGCTCGACAGCCTCGCGCACGCCTGCCGGTGCACCACCGTCCGGCTCGACGCGGGCGACGAAATGCAGGGCACGCCGCTGTCGAATCTCAGCTACGGCCGCGCCGCGATCGAGGCGATGAATGCCCTGGGGATCGCCGCCGCCGCCATCGGGAACCACGAGTTCGACTGGTCGGTGGATACGCTGCTCGCGCGGATGCGGGAGGCGCACTACCACTTCGTCTCCGCCAACATCACCGACTCGACGGGCACGGCGCGCCCCGACTGGGCGCTGCCGTGGACCCTCGTGACCGAGAACGGCACCAAGATCGCGGTCATCGGCCTCACGACCGTCAGCACGCCCACGTCGACGGCGCCGCGCAACGTGCGCGGCCTCGCCTTCGGCAACGGCGCCCAGGCGATCCGCCGCTACCTGCCCGCGGCCCGCGCCGCGGCGGACTTCGTGATCGTAGCGGCGCACGAGGGCGCGATCTGCGACTCGACCGGCTGCCGCGGCGACATTCTCGACGTGGCGCGCCAGCTCGACTCTGCGTCCGTCGACCTGATCGTGGCCGGGCACACCCATCGGCTCGTCAATATGGTCGTCAACGGTATCCCCGTGATCGAGGCGGGGTCGAGCGGGGGCGCGATTGCGGTGGTGGACTTCGTGCGGGTCGGCGGCACGCACCGGGAGGTGCGGGCGCAGCTCGTGACGCCGTACGCCGACGCAGTGAAGCCGGACGTCGCGCTGGCCGAGGCGCTGGCGCGGCAGCAGGAGGCGATCCGGAGCGTCACCGGCCGGGGGGTGGGGCGGCTCAAGGTGGCGCTCCCGCGCGAGGGGGCCGAGTACGGACTCGGCCGCCTGATCGCCGACGCGCTGCGCAACATCGGCAAGGCCGACGTGGCAATCATGAACAACGGCGGCATTCGCGCCGGCCTGCCGGAGGGCGCCGTGACGTGGGGCGACCTGCAGATGGTCCAGCCGCTCCAGAACCGGATTCTGCGCCTCACGGTGAAGGGCTCCGTGCTGCTGCAGGCGCTGGAGCAATGCGTCGCCGGGACCAGCGGCGATCCGGGTTGTCACGTCTCGGGGGTCGAGGTGTGGTACGACCCGCGGCACCGGGTGGGGACGCGCGTCACCCGCACTCGGCTCACGACCGGCAAGGGAATCGCCGGCGGCCGCAGCTACACGCTGGCGGTTCCCGATTTCCTCGCCGCCGGCGGCTCCGGCTTCGCGATGCTCGTGGGCGCGCCCGCCGAGGACCTGAACATCCTGGACTTGGACCTCTTGATCAGCTACCTCGGCGTGCTGCGGACGCCGGTGGAGGCGCCGGCCGACGTGCGCTTCCACCGGGCCGGCCGCTGATGCGGGTTTTCGTCAACGACAAGGCGGTCGACGTGCCCTCGGGCGCCCGCGTGCGCGACGCCGTTGCGGCGGCGGACCCCGGGCTGGCGCGCCTCGTCGAAAGCGCCGGCGCCTACCTGACCGACTCCACCGGCCGCCCGGTGGACGCGGGTGACCCGGTGGGCGAGGCCGGCGCCGTGTTTCGCGTCGTCGTTTCCGCGCGCGGCGGCGGTCCACGCCTCACGAAGGACGCGTTGCGGCGCTGGCCCAAGGCCGAGCTGCACGTCCACCTGGACGGCGCGCTGCGGCCGGCCACGATGCTCGAGCTGGCCCGCGCGCAGGGGATCCGCCTGCCCGCCGACACCCCCGAGGCGCTCGCGCAGGCGATGCTGGTTCGGCACGCCAAGAACCTCGAGGAGTATCTCGAGAAGTACGTGATCACGCTGTCGGTGCTGCAGACGTGGGCGGCGCTGGAGCGCGTGGCCTACGAGTTCGTGGTGGACGTGGCGGCCGAGCACGTGCGTTACGTCGAGGTGCGCTATTCGCCGCTGTTGCACCGGCCGGCGCTGACGCTGGCGGAGGCAATCGAGGCGCCGCTCGCCGGCATCCGCCGGGCCGAGGCCGAGACGGGCACCAAGGTGGGTCTCATCGTGTGCGGCATCCGGACCCGGCCCCCGGCGGAGTCGCTCGAGCTGGCGCGCGCGGCGGCGGACTACCGGTCGGCGGGGGTGATCGCGTTCGATCTGGCCGGCGCCGAGCGCGGCCATCCGGCGCGCGACCACCGGGCGGCGTTCGAGTACGCGGCGGCGCACGGCATGGCCTGCACCTGCCACGCGGGAGAGGGCGACGGGCCGGACTCGATCCACCAGGCGCTGCACGAGTGCGGCGCCTCTCGCATCGGCCACGGCACTCGGCTGGCGGAGGATCCCGCGTTGCTCGAGGAGGTCGTCGCCCGGAAGATCCCCCTCGAGATGTGCCTCTCGAGCAACGTGCACACGCATACCGTCACCCAAGTGGCGGAACATCCGTTCAAGCGCTATCTCCAGCAGGGCGTGGTCGTCACCCTCAACACCGACGGCCGCCTGACCGACGGCGTCACCCTGACCGACGAGTACTACCTGGCGCATGCGGCGCTGGGGTTGTCTCCCGACGACCTCGCCCGGGTGGTGCTGAACGCCTGCGAGAGCGCCTTCCTGCCGGATTACGAGAAGGTGGCGCTGGTCGCCCGCGTCCAAAGCGAACTGGAGGCTCTCTGATGTCCTGGCGTCGGGTCGTCCTCGCCTTCGCGATCACCTTCGTGTGCGCGCTCGTCGTGTTCACGCTGCCACGGTTCGTGTATAACACGCTGCAGGGCGCGACCGTCCCGGCGGTGGCGCAAGACACGGTGGCCGCGCCGGCGCCCGCCGTTCACGCCGCTCCCCGGTCGCTCGCCACACGCCTCACCGGGATCTTCGGGCTGGTGTTGATCCTCGCCATCGGGATCGGGTTGTCGCGCAACCGCCGCGCGATCAGCTGGCGCGTCGTCGCCTGGGGCGTCGGTTTGCAGGCGCTGTTTGCCGTGTTCGTGCTGCGGGTGCCCATCGGCCAGCGGATCTTCAGCGCGCTGGGGACGGTGGTGACGAAGATCTTGGGCTTTTCGTATGCCGGCTCGGAATTCGTCTTCGGGGAAATCGGCAAGCAGCACTCGAGCATCGGCGTCGTCTTCGCATTCCAGATCATGCCGGCCATCATTTTCGTGTCGGCGCTGTTCGCGATCATGTACTACCTCGGCGTCATGCAGGTGGTCGTCAAGGCGTTCGCGGTGGCGATGAACAAGATCATGGGAGCGAGCGGGGCGGAGAGCCTGAACGTCGCCGCCTCGATCTTCATGGGCCAGACCGAAGCGCCCCTGACGATTCGGCCCTTCCTGCCGCGCATGACCCGCTCCGAGCTCATGACCGTCATGACCGCCGGGATGGCCCACGTCTCCGGGTCGATCATGGCGGCGTACATCGCCTTCGGGATCGAGGCGCGCCACTTGCTCACGGCCGTCATCATGACGGCGCCCGGCACGATCATGATGGCGAAGATCATGGAGCCCGAGACCGAGGTGCCGGAGACCCTCGGAGGGGTCAAGGTCGACATCCCCCGCACCGACGTGAACGTCCTGGACGCCGCGGCCCGTGGCACGGGCGAAGGACTGCAGCTCATGCTGAACGTGATCGCGATGCTCATCTCGTTCATCGCGCTCATCGCCCTCGTGAACGGCTTGCTCGGCTGGGTGCACGGCTACGTCCCGTTCGTGCCGGGCAACCTCCAGACGATCCTCGGCTGGATCTTCCGGCCGATCGCCTGGGTGATGGGCGTTCCGTGGCACGACAGCGGAACAATCGGCGCCCTGCTGGGCGAGCGGATGGTGATCAACGAGTTCATCGCCTACGCCCACCTTGGCCCCCTCAAGGCGAGCCTCGACCCGGTGTCGTTCACGATCGCCACGTACGCGCTGTGCGGGTTCGCCAACTTGAGCTCGGTGGGGATCCAGATCGGCGGGATCGGCGCGCTGGCCCCGGAGCGCAAGCACGATCTGGCCCGCCTCGGCTTCCGCGCCATGATTGCGGGCACGCTGGCCAACTTCCTCTCGGCGACGCTGGCGGGCATTCTGCTGTGAAGGCCACAGCGGCGGTGGCGCAGCGGCTTGGCAGGCGCAAGCCGCGCGTCGCCATTGTGCTCGGGTCCGGCCTCGGTTTCCTCGCCGCCGACATCGCCGACCCGTTGCGCATCCTGTATCGGGACATCCCCGGGTTCCCCGAGCCCGGCGTGGCGGGCCATAAGGGGGAGCTCGTCGCCGGAACCCTCGAGGGCGTCCCGGTCATCGTGCAGGCGGGGCGCTTTCACCTGTATGAAGGCCATTCCGCCGCGGTCGCCGCGCTGCCGGTGCGCGTGTTTGCGGAGCTGGGCGTCGACACCCTCATCGTGACCAACGCCGCCGGCGGCGTGCGCCGCACGTTCCGCGCTGGCTCCCTCATGCTGATCGCCGACCACATCAACTTCATGTGGCGGAACCCGCTCACCGGCCCCCCCGAGCCGGGCGAGGAGCGATTCCCGCTGATGCACGAGCCGTACGACGCGGGCCTGCGTGCCCAGGCGCGGGCCGTCGCCCGCGAGGCCGGGATCGTCCTCGAGGAAGGCGTGTACGCCGGGCTGCTCGGCCCCTCCTACGAGACGCCGGCCGAGGTGCGGATGCTCGAACGGCTGGGCGCCGACGCCGTGGGGATGTCGACCGTCCCGGAGGTGGTGGTGGCCCGGGCCCGGGGGATCCGTTGCCTCGGGTTCTCATCCATCACGAACCCCGCGGCGGGGCTCACGGGAGAGCTGCTCTCCCACCAGGACGTCCTCGTGATGGGCAAGGAGATCGCCCGGGTCCTGGGCGTGGTGATCAAGGGGGTGCTGCGCACCCTGTAGCCGTCCCCACCGGTTCCTGACCCAGCCTTTGCAACCTTTTTCCGCTAGCCCCTGTCATATCTGTCGATAGTACGCGCGCTCGCCGTCAGCGTCCGCGACCCTGGTCCACCGTCCCATACCGAAGCCGGGTTCTATGACGACGACGCTTGCGTTCTGTCTGGTCCTGGTCGCCGTGCGCGTGTCTCCCCCGCCGGCGGTCCCCGTCGACTCTCCGACCACGGCGCCGCAGCAGGTCCGCGCCGTGCGCCTCGGCCAACCGCTCACGATCGACGGTTTCCTGATCGAGCCGTTGTGGCGGACGGCGGAGCGGGTCACCGGCTTCCTGCAGCGGGATCCCACGGAAGGCGCGGCGGCGAGCGAGAGCACGGTGGTGTACATCGCGTACGACGACGCGGCGCTGTACATCGCCGCCCGGCTGTACGACGCGCACCCCGATTCGATCGTGGCCCGCCTGGCGCGCCGCGACCAGGGGACCAACTCCGACCGCTTCACCGTGTACATCGATCCCTATCACGACAAACGCAGCGGCTTCTACTTCGGCATCACGGCCGCGGGGACGCTGCACGACGGCACGCTCTTCAACGACGAGTGGGACGACGACAGCTGGGACGGCGTGTGGGAGGGGAAGGTGAGCCGCGACTCGCTCGGCTGGACCGCCGAGCTGCGGATCCCCTACTCACAGCTGCGGTTCGTGAAGCAGGCGCAGTACGTCTGGGGCATCAATTTCCGGCGCGACATCGCGCGCCGCAACGAATTCGACTTCCTGGTCTACACGCCGAAGAACGGCAGCGGGTTCGTGTCGCGCTTCCCGGACCTGGTGGGTATCGAGCGTATCGAGCCGCCGCGGCGGCTCGAGGTGATGCCGTACGTGACGACCCGCGCGGCGTTCACGCCGCACGCGGCGGGGGACCCGTTCAACGACGGGTCGCAGTTCTCGCCGGGCGTCGGGGTGGACGCGCGCATCGGCCTGGGGTCGAACCTGACCCTCAACGCGACCGTCAATCCCGACTTCGGACAGGTGGAGGTGGATCCCGCGGTCGTGAACCTGAGCGATGTGGAGACGTTCTTCAGTGAGAAGCGGCCGTTCTTCGTGGAGGGGTCGTCGATCTTCGACTTTGGCTTCGGCGGGCAGCGCAATTTCTGGGGCTTCAACTGGCCGGGCCCGAGCTTCTTCTATAGCCGCCGCATCGGTCGCTCGCTCGGCGTCGGCGCGCCGGCGGGGGGCTACGCCGACGGCCCCGACGGCGCGCACATCCTCGGCGCCCTGAAGCTCACGGGCAAGGTGGCCGGGAGCTGGAACGTGGGCGGACTCACCGCGGTGACGGCGCGCGAGCGGGCGACGCTCGTCGACAGCCTGGGCGCGCGCTCGACCCAGGAGATCGAGCCGCTGGCCGGGTACGGCGTGTACCGCGCGCAGAAGGAATTCCACCAGGGGCGGCAAGGCCTGGGTCTCCTCTCCACCGTGGCGGTGCGCGCCTTCGATGACGCTGGGCTGCGCGACGCCCGTAACTCCAGCTCACTCCTCGTGGGCGCGGACGGGTGGACGTTCCTCGATTCGAGCAAGACCTGGGTGACCACGGGGTGGGTCGGGGCGTCGCGGATCGCCGGCACGCCGGCTCGCATGACGGCCGTGCAGCAGAACTCGACGCACTACTTCCAGCAGCCCGACGCCGGCAACATCGCGGTGGACAGCGCGGCGACCTCGCTCGACGGCATGGCGGCCCGCTTCACGCTCGCCAAGCAGCGCGGCAACACCTTCGTGAACTCCGCGTTCGGATTCATCTCGCCCGGGTTCGATCTCAACGATCTCGGCTTCCTGTCGCGCACCGGGATCGTCAACATGCACGTTGGCGGCGGCCGGACATGGACCAAGCCGGGGAAGGTGTTCCGCTACGCCGAGGTGGGCGGCGCGCTGTTCCGCAGCTACGACTGGGACGGCAACATCAACTGGTCGGGTGGTTTCAATTTCGGATACGTGCAATTCAACAACTATTACTGGGTCAACTGGAACGTCGCGTATAATCCATGG
>JBGPOM010000057.1:0-8634 GCA_041488075.1 Gemmatimonadota bacterium | reverse complement strand
CGTCGTCGCGCACCTGGCCCAGACCCTGGCCCTCGGCGAGCAACACGACCAACCGCTTGATCGCCGGCGCGAACGGGGCCAAGTCCACGCGCCCTCCCCCCGGCTGCGCCAGGAGCGCGACCAGCTCGGGGTGGCGAGCCAGGAAGTCGAACTGGGCCTCGAGAGCGCGACGCAACCGGTCGAGCGGGCGGCCCGCAGGTGAGGCGAGGGCGGCGAGCGCGCTCTCGAGCTCGCTCGCCGCCTGGGCCAGCACCGCCTGAAAGAGACCGTGCTTCGAATGGTAGTAGTAGAACAGCAGTTGCTTGTTGACTCCAGCGCGTCGGGCGATGTGATCCACCCGGGCGCCAGCGAAGCCGCGCTTCGCGTACTCCTCCCGCGCCGCGGCTATAATTTGTAAAGCTCTGCTATTACTCAACTTAGGTGACACGACGCACGTTCCTCAACTAGTTGGTTGAGGAAATCTAACGCCCCGAGGCCGGCGCCGCTACTCCAACCGCGGGCGTGGACCGTGCCACGTTGTCGGGGATGCGGGGAAGCCCTTCCCTCAAGAAGGCGATCAGCAGGCGGTTGACCTCGTCGGGACTCTCCTCGGCGGCGGCGTGCCCGGTGCGCGGGATGACGACGAACACTCCGCGCGGTAGCTCCGCCGCGAGCCGGCTGCCGTCACGGACAGGGATCCAGCGATCCACGGCACCCCACAGCACCAGCGTAGGCGCCGCGACCGCGCCGAGCCGCCCGACCAGAGTGTCGAACCTGAACTCCCGCAGCACGCCTCGCAGCGCGCGCCCGTAGCCAGGCTCCGGCACGGGCGCGTAGTACTGGTCTACGTCTTCCTCCGTCACTTTGGTGGGGTCGGCATGCGTCGAGCGCAGCAGCCGCTCCGTGACCCACCTCCCCCGTAGCGCCGTCGCCACACCGCCCGCGCCGGGCCAGCGGCCGACCTTCAAGATGGCGGGCCACCGCACGCCGTACCCGGCGGCGTCGATCAGCACGAGGCCCCGCACGCGGGACGGATACGCGAGGGCGACCTCGGCGGCGATCGCGCCGCCCATCGAATGTCCCACGAGTACAGCCGAGGGCAGGCCGAGCGTGTCGAGCAACGCGACGACGAGGCGCGCGTAGGCGGCGTTACCATAGCCGCGCGCCGGCTTGGCCGAGAACCCAAAGCCGCGGTTGTCGAACGCGATGATGCGGTACCCGGCGGCGACGACGGACGGCAATGTCTTGCGCCAGCTGTAGAGCGACGCCCCGAATCCATGAATGAACACGACCGGCGTGCCTCGCCCCGTGTCGATGATCCGCAGCTGCGTCCCGTCGATCACGCGGTACTGCGCGCGGAACGGCGAGCCGGCCGGGTATCGCCGCTCCGCAGGGATCTGGGGCGCGCGGCACGCCAGGGCGACGGCGCACAGGGCGATCAGCGACCGGCGCGCGCTCACGCGATCGTCTCGAGGGCGCGACGCGCGAGCATGACGATCAGTGGGTGAGAGCTCCACAGGCCGGCAATCTCATCGCCCGCGCCCGACGTGACGACGACCTGCGCCTCATCCACGACGAGGATAGTCGGGGTATCGGGGGAGACGGATTGCGCAGCCAGTCCCCCGGCGTCGGCGGGGAGATCCCCCGCGACGCGCAGCTCGAGCGCCGCTCCTCCCGTTCGCGCCGCGTGCCGCCACGCCGGGAGAGTGGGGCGCCACAGGTCGGCCGCCAGTACTCCCTCCACGCGCCGCTCGGCACGAGCCACCAGCTGCAGAATCAGATTGGCCACCGCTCGGGCGCCGCCGACCTCCTTCGTGACGGGCTCCGTGGGATGGGAGCTGTCCCGCAGTGCGCGAGCCAGACGGTCGAGCGCCTCCCCTTGGAGCGTCGCGAGGTGGGCGAGCAGCGCCTGGGGGTCGGCCGGCCGATAGCGAGTGGGCCGCGCCGCGGGAGGGGTCCTGGTCGCCGCGCCACGAGTCACGAGCCCCTCGAGTGCCCCGTAGGCGTTGGCCCGGGCGAGATGGGACGCACGCGCCACCGCGTAGCCCGTGGAGGGCCCGAGTCTGAGCAGCGTCGCGTAAACGAGCGACTCTGTGGGCGTAAAGCCAAACGGCGTGAGATCCACAGCTGGCATACGTAGTAGCACATACTACTACTTCGTCACGACTGACGCCAGCTAGACGACCTCGATGGGAATGCCGAGGAGCCGCGCGATCAGCCCCAACCGAAACGTCGCGTCCGTCTGGCGCTGCGCGGGGCTCTTGCCCGGCCCCTCGAGGGGGAAGTAGTGCGACGCGACCGGATTCGGCGACTTCGGTAGCGCCCGCAGGCTCTTCGGGCTCCAGATCCCCTGGTCGTCGCATTCGCTGTACAGTCGCGCCAGCACTTTCGAGGCGCTGGGGATCTGCCGCAGGATGCCGAGCCGGGCCATCAGCTCGAGCCAGTACAGGGCGAAGGGCACATCGGTGATTCGCCCCTGCGCGTCGCCGTGGAGCGGGTCCCCGAGGATCTCGAACATCGGCTTGAGCAGCTTTTTCCCCGCCAGAATGAAGAAGGCTCGCCGTGGCGCCGGCGTCGAGAAGTAGTGGGCCAACCGTTCCAGGAAGCCGGCCCGCTCTCGCTGCACGGCGGGCATGAAGGCCAGCGTTTCGATCGAGAACACCGTCGGGGGATAGGCGAGTGGCTCGAGCACCGTCTTCCCGTGGGCCTTCTTGAACAGCTTCAATGCCAGATCGCTCCGCAAGTAGAGCGAGATGTCGCTGGCGAGGCGGTGCGCCGCGCCGCGCAGCCGTGGGTCGTCCACGTGAGCCCCCCGCGCCAGGGCGGCCGCCGCAGCCTGCACCCCCATCCCCCGGGCCCAGAGCCCCAAACCCGGGTCGGTCTTCGCGGCGCGCTGGAACTCCACCAGCAGCGCAGGGTCATCGTCGCGCGACAGCAATCGGAATAGGAAGCGGTCGGCGAAGCGGAACGGCCGCAGGTCGCCCGGCCAGCCAAGCTCGAGGAGGCGGCGATACTGGAACACCGTACCCGTCTCCTTCCACCCCATCGCCTTCAACGGGCCCGGGGCGAGGAGGTTGCCGCCCCAGAGTCCGGTTTCCTTCTGTTTGCGAACGATCGCGAGACCTTCCTTGTACTGAAGGATCTGCGCCCGCAGCGCGGCGACCCGCTCAGGGTCGCGAGCCGATTCAGGCGCTGCCTCGGTGAGCGCCCGGTATTGAATGGGGAGGCTGGCGGCCTCGAACAGCCAGGAGAGGGGCAACTTGTGTGCGGAGGGAATCTCCAAGAGCCGCTCCAGAGGTGGGAGAGTCGGGCGTCAAAAACGGGCGCAAACTTACCCGACACCGGCGTGATAGGCAATCACCCGATCCACCCGGATTACCTAAACGCTTATTTTACCGATTCTTACATTGCATAGGCTCATGTGCAGTTTTTTGCACTTTCACCGGCAGACGACGCGATGGATCGTGCCCCGCCGGCGGCGCAGCGCTTCGCTCGTCAGCACGAGCGCCCCGCCATCGAGAAAGTCGATCGCTTCGCCGCCCCCCGGCTCGTTGAGATTCTTGAAGCTGCAGGGATGCTCGCGGGCGGCCGTCAACCGCCCGTCGGCGCCCGGGGCGAACAAGTAGATCTCACTGTACGTGCGGATCGCGACGAGGCGGCCGTCGGGCTGGCTCGCGGCGCCCGTGACCCAGCGCCCCGCCTTGGCGGCGGGACGAATGCCGAGGGTCTGGAGCCGGGTCGCCCGCACGATGCGCGCTGCGGGCGGCCTCCACTCCCCGCGTGCAATGCGGTACACGCCGATGCCCCCCGTCCGCCCCTTGCTCACGAGATAGAGCGCGCTGTCCCGGGGAGAGACGTAGATCGCTTCCACGTCGTGGGCGCCATCAGGGTAGCGGAGCTGCAGCACCGCGGCGGCGGCGGTGGTGCGCAGCGTGTCGCCCGGGCCCGTGGGCGGCTCGGGCTCGGGAACAGCGTACACGGTCACCGACGCGCGCGTCTCCAGGTTGTCGCCGGTGTCGGCGACATAGACACAGGTGCCGTCGCGCGTGGGGCATGGACCGAGTGACATGTCTTCCCAATCGACGGCGTCGGCGCCGGAAACCAGGAGGAACCCACGATCCCGCCCAGTGAGGTCCGTTGCGTAAAGGTACGGGCCGTCGCCCGAGTCATTGTGCGTCCAGAGGACGCCCGGGTGTGCGCGGCTCACCGCGACGCCGGAGCTCTCGCGCAGTCGAGGACTCGCGAACGCGCCCGTCTGGACGGCGGTGGCGGTCTGCAGGACGAGCAGCGTGGCGAGCAGCATGGTCTCCAAGAGAATCGGCTTGCTCCCCCTCCGGCAAGGGGTGATAATTCGCGATGCTCGAGGCGTTGCGGCTGCGTGCCGTTGAGAAGCTGCCGGCTCACGTGGGGCTGCACGGGCGCATCCTATTCCTGTGCGAGGACGCGGCCCTGGTGAAAGACCAGCTCGCCGGCAAGGATCTCCCCTGGACGCCGGCGATCAAGCTGCGCGACGATATCTCGACCGACGAGATCACCCCGGCCTACATCTGCTACTACTACGACGAGACGCTGGGGGAATTCCCCTACCTGGGGCTCAAGTGCGGACAGGACTTCCCCATCACGCGCGGCTCGGTCAAGCGCGGCGGCTTCGTCGTCTCGGTGAGCGGCAAGCGCCGCGGCAAGGGGTCCTCCCGCGAGCAGTCGCCCTACGCGGAGATGTGCGCGGGGGTGAAGTTGGTCGTCGCCGAAAACATCGAACGCATCTACCGCGAGAACTGCCAGAACCTCGGCATCTTCACAACGACCGACTTCTCGATCGTCGACAAGGTCCGGCGCCGGGAGCAGATCCCGCTCAAGACCTTCACCGACGGGGAAGGGGAGATCACCCGGGGGATCATCGAGTACGGCGGCCTCTTCAACTACAACGTCGCACGCCTGCAGGGCAAGGTCGTGCTCACGCCGCCGGGGACCCCCAAACGCCCGATGACGTTGGGTGAGAAAATCCTCGCGCGGCGTTGGGTCGTCGATCCCGCGAAGGGGAAGGTGGGCGTGCCGGCCGTGAAGCCTGGCGACGAGGGGTTCGTCCTCACCGACATCCGCTTCAGTCATGAATACGTCACGCCGATGGCGGCGATCTTCTTCGAGCAGCTCGTCGGCACGGACGCCAAGGTCAACGACCCGGGCTCGATCCTCATGTTCCGGGATCACCTGACCTTCCTCCCGGAAGCGATGACCCCCGAGCGCATCAAGGAAGGGCTGCTCGATGTGGCGTTGCAGCTCGAGAAGAAGCAGCGCGAGTTCGCCACGGCGCAGGGGATCAAACTCTACGGCGAGCTACGGCTCGGGCACCACGGGTCCGAAGCGATCTGCCACTCGAAGATCCTCGAGTCCCACGCCCTCCCCGGCCAGGTGATCATCGGCTCCGACTCCCACACCCCGCACGCGGGGGCGGTGGGGTGTGTGGCGTTCGGCGTCGGGACGACGGCGATCTTCAACTCCTGGATCACCAAGGACGTGCGCCTGCAGGTCCCCCAGACGGTCCAAGTCGTGGTGCGCGGGAAGAAGCCTGCCAACGTCACCGCCAAGGATTTCATGCTCGAGATCCTGCGCCACCCGTACGTGAAAAGCGGCAAGGCGATCGGCAAACTGGTGGAGTACTGTGGGGATGCTGTCGAGTCGCTGTCGGTGGACGAACGGGCGACGATGACGAACATGACCGCGGAGGTCGGGGGCTTCACCGGCTACGTGGCGCCGGACGCCAAGACGGTCGAGTATCTGATGGACTATCGGCGGATGTCGCGGGCGGAGGCGGAGCGGTTGGGTGCGGGGCTCGCGAGCGACCCGGACGCCGAGTACTGCGAGGTGATCGAGATCGATGCCGGCACGATCCGGCCGATGATCGCGCTCCCCGGCGACCCCGGGAACGGCCTCCACATCGGCGCGGCGGAGATGCGCATCAAGGTGGACATCGCCTACGCCGGCTCCTGCACGGCGGGCAAGAAGGAGGACATGGACATGTACGCGCGCGTGCTGCGGGAGGCGACCGACCGCGGGGCGCGGGTGGCGCCCTGGGTGAAGTTCTTCATTCAGTGTGGATCGCAGGACGTGAAGCGCTACTGTGAGGAGCGGGGCTACCTCGAGATCTTTCGACAGGTCGGCGCCACATTCCTCGAGCCGTCGTGCGGCGCCTGCATCAACGCCGGGCCGGGCGTCTCGAAGACGCGCGACGAAGTCACGATCAGCGCTATCAACCGCAACTTCCCCGGCCGCTCCGGGCCCGGCCAGCTCTACCTCGCGAATCCGTTCACTGTCGCGGCGTCGGCCCTCACGGGCTACATCACGCCGTGGGAGCCGCCGAACTAAGGCTGCGTCCCGCGGATGCGCACCTTCAACGCCCGCGCTCCGCTCCCGAAGTCCTTCGCTGAGGTGACGGTCGTCGCGGAATCCGGCACCTGATTCGCCGTGATCGCGATGTTGCCGTTTAGCGCGCCTCGGTAGCTGGTCCAGCTGAGCCCCGATCCCCCGAGGGTCTGGCCCGCCCCGTAACTGCTCGCGGTCGTTCGAAGGTGCCCGGCCCGCGCGAGCCAGATGGTAATCGAGGAGTCCGTGGCCTGGTGGATGACCAACCCCGTCCCCGTGTCGGCGGTATCGATCGCAAAATGCGAGCGCAGGGAATCGTCCACCGGTGCGCGCCCCGACCCCACGACGAAGAAGACGGAATCGACGGTGCGGGTCAGAGTATCGAACCCCGTCCACCCGAGCAACATCGTAAAGTCGGCGATGAGAGAGTCACCGCTGTCGGTCGCCACCCGGATATCCATCTCGATGCCCACGACGCGGGTCGTATCGCCGCCCGCGGCGACGCGGGAGGCGCGGTCGATGTATGGGAACACGAGCGCAGCGAGCGTGGGATACAGGGTGGTGTCCTTGCTGAGCAACGTGTCGCCCGCCAAGGCCGAGTCGAGCGCCCGCCGCACGGCGGCGAGCTCCTGCCCGTTGATGGCGTCGGGATCCACGCCGCCCGCGTCGGAGCACGCGGCGACCACGGCGCCGAGCGCCGTCAGGGTGAGCAACAGTCTTCGCATGTCAGGAATATGGCGCTATTGCACGCCGCCGGAAGTCGCCACCACCCGTACCTCGGTGGGATACGGCCGCAGCGCGTCGCGCTGGTACACGCTGCGCGGATTCCACAGGACCCACGACATGATCCCCAGCTCCTCGGCGGCGCGGATCTGCTCGCGGATTTCGTACGGCGTGTAGCGCGGCAGCCGGCGGCCGAGCGTGAACGCCTGCAGATATGGCCGGATCGTAGCGGCCTTGGCATGCGGTCGCGACCGTTCGAGCGCCTCGCCGAGCGCGTTCTTGACGATGGCGTAGGGATTCGCATTGGGCCGCTCGTAGCCGTAGGAGCCGCGATAGTAGTGGCTGGGGTAAACCATCGGCAGCACCACGTCGGCGACGGTGATGAAGTCCTCCCACACCTGCCCGATCCCCAGATCGCCGGTCGCCGACGCCGTCAGGCCGAAGATGTCGAAGGTCACGGGTACGCCAAGCGGCTCGAGGCGTTGCACCATCATCGCCACGCTGGCCCGCACCGCCGCGCGCTGCGTCTCGCCCGGCCGGCGCGACGGGAAGACGGCCGTGGCCATCACCTCCCGCGGCTCGTCGGGGAACCGCACGTAGTCGAACTGCACCTCGTCGAACCCGAGCCGCACGGCCTCCTCGGCGAGCTGCGCGGCGTAGCTCCACACCGAGTCATTGTACGCGTCCACCCAGGCGCTGCCGATCCGGTCGCGCCACAGTCCGCCGTCGCGGTGCTTGACCGACCACTGCGGATGGTGCTCGGCGAGCAGCGGATCCTTCGCCACGACGATCCGCGCGATTGCGTAGATCTCGTGCGCCCGGAGCGTGTCGAGGCGCGCCCGCGCGTCACGCGCGCGAATGCAGCGCGTGGCGCCGATCTCCCGCGCCACTTGCACGTCAGAGGCGTACAGCAGACAGCCTGTGTCGTCCTTCACGTCCACGACGAAGGCGTTGATCTCGGTCGAGTCGGCAAGGCGCACCAGGTGCCACAGCTTGCTTGAGCCGAACGCCCAGGCGTTGACGTACAACGCTTTGACGGGTGGCGCGGGCGGCGGCGCGTTGAACAACTGCTCGGGGAGGACGTAGCGCAGCTCCACGCCGCGGAGCTGGAGGCTCTCCGACGACGCGGGCAACCCCTGCGCAAAAAGGCCGCGACTTGAGATCGCGGCCCAGAGCAAGAGAGCGCTTGCCTGCCGAGCCAAGTTCATAGGGGGTACCACAATAGGAAACCGCGCCCCCAGGGGCAAGCAGCCAGCGCCCTACCGCATCTGTAAGCTATTGAACAGCAACGGGTAAGTCGCCAGACTCTGGCCCCGGTACTGGGGCCGGAAGCCGAACAGGATGACCCGTCCGGCACCCTGGCGCACTTCGAGCAAACTGGCCTTCCCCGCCACCCGCTCGGGATGCAACACCCAGCCTGAGAGGAGCACGCGATCGGGGTCGGCCGGCCAGCGGCCGATCACGCGCACCACGGTCGAGTCGAGCACGTCGAAGGCGGGCCCGCCCTGAAACCAGGCCGCGGTTTCGCGCGGCACCCCGTGCGCCAACGGGTGTGTGGCGTCGAGCTCCAGG
>JBGPOM010000056.1:0-8674 GCA_041488075.1 Gemmatimonadota bacterium | reverse complement strand
CGTGGCGGATCACCATGCCGGCGGCGCCCGAAGGCGCCAAGTGGACGCCCGCGCCGCGCATGGTGGACCGGCTCCACTATCGCCGCGACCGCACCGGGTTCATCGAGCAGGGCACCACGCATCTCTTCCTCGTGCCGGCCGAGGGCGGCACGCCGCGCCAACTGACGAGCGGCGACTTCGGGGTGAGCGAGCTGACCTCCGGGCTGAATTACGACTGGACGCCCGATGGCCGGACGATCGTGTTCGACGGGCTGCGCGAGCCCGACGCCGACTACCGCTACCGCGAGTCGTACCTCTACACGCTCGACGTGGCGACCGGGGTGATCAAGCCGTTCGTCACGACCAAGGGGCTGTGGACGAACCCCGAAGTCGCTCCCGACGGGCGCACGGTGGCGTTCACCGGCCGCGCGTACGGCACCTGGTCGTACAAGGCGAACGAGGTGTGGGTCGTGGGGATCGACGGGAACGGCATGCGTGCCTTGACGACGTACGATCGCGATCCCGGCGGTCTCGCGTGGGCGCCCGACGGCAGCGGCATCTACTTCGTACTGGCGGAGACGGGCACGAGCAACGTGTACTTCGCCGGCTTGCGCGGGGCCCCGCGCAAAGTGACCGACGGGGTGCAGATGTTGTCCCTCGCCTCCATCGCGCGCGATCTGACGGCGGTGGGCACGCTCTCGGATCCCGACGAGCCGGGCGACGTCGTGCGCTTCAGCCTGCGCCGTCCCCAGCCGATCACCCGACTCACCAGCGTCAACGCCGACGTGCTCGCGGGGATCCGCCTGGGGCGCGTGGAAGAGGTGTGGTACACCTCGAGTGGCGGAGCGCGCATCGAGGGCTGGATCGTCAAGCCGCCGGGGTTCGATCCATCGAAGAAGTACCCGCTGATCATGGAGATCCACGGCGGTCCGCACGGCATGTACAACGTGGGGTTCAGCTACCAGCTGCAGAACTTCGCGGCCAACGGCTACGTCGTGCTCTACACCAACCCCCGCGGCAGCACCGGCTACGGCAGCGCGTTCGGCAATGCGATCGAGCGCGCCTACCCCAGCGTGGATTACGACGACCTGATGGCCGGCGTGGACAGCGTGATCGGGCGGGGGTACGTGGATACGCAGAGGCTGTACGTCGGTGGATGCTCAGGCGGCGGGGTGCTGTCGAGCTGGGTGATCGGTCACACGACGCGCTTCGCCGCCGCCGCGGTGCGCTGTCCCGTGATCGACTGGATGAGCATGGCGGGCCAGACCGACATCCCGCTCTTCACCTACGGCTTCTTCGACGCGCCGTTCTGGGAAAAGCCGGACCAGTGGCTCAAACAGTCGTCGCTGATGTACGTCGGCCACGTGAAGACGCCGACCCTGCTCATGACGGGCGAGCTGGACCTGCGCACGCCGATGCCGCAAACCGAGGAATACTACTCCGCGCTGAAGCTGCTCAAGGTGCCTGTGGTGATGCTGCGCTTCAACGGTGAGTACCACGGCACCAGCTCCAAGCCGTCGAACTTCCTGCGCACCCAGCTCTACATGATGAGCTGGTACCAGCAGCACCGGCTGGGGGAGACGACGGCCGCGGCGGGAGACGCCACAAGGTAGTCCTCAGCGCGGGTCGGCAGCCACGAGCGCCAGTCGGTCGCCGCGCGGGCTCACGGCGAGCCGCGTGATGTTCTCGATCCCCCACGCCGTGAAGTCCGCCACCACTTCCCAGTCGGGGCCGCGCGCCGGGTTCCACTGGTACAGCTTGGCGCCCTTCGCCATGAGCAGGATGCCTTTTGGGGTCCAGGCGTACTGATCCACTCCAGGGAGTGTGCGCACCAGCGAACGGATGCGGCGCGTGGAAAGGTCGAGCTCGGCGACCCACCACGTGCTGTCGGGCGCGCCTTCTTGCACGAAGCTGATCGCCCGCCGCCCTCTCCCCGGCACGCGCTGCAGTCCTCGCCCGATGTCGCTGGCCACCGGCGTGGCTGTTCCCGTGCGGATGTCGGCGACTTGCAGCGTCGCGGGTTGGCCGAGGACGAAGAGCGCCACGGTGGAGGCGTCGCCCCACGCGTGGTACCCGACGGGCTTCACCGCAGCGAGGATGAGCGTCGGGTGCCCGCCGTCCCAATCGAAGCGCCACAGCCGCTGCGTCGAGTCGGCTTCCACGCGGACCACCGAGAACCCCGAGCCGTCGGGCAGCGGAGTGGCCGAGTACTCGCTTTCGGGGGTCGTCGTCAGCGGCACGCTGCGCCCAGCGGCGATGTCGTAGCGCCAGATGTCGGCCTGGCCGTCTCCGACCGATGTGTAGAGGAAGGTCCGGCCGTCCGGTGAGAAGAACGGCTGATTGTCGTAGCCCGGCCGGTGCGTGGCGTTCGCCGGCGTGCCGACCTCCACCCGGCCGCGGCGCGCGTGCAGCTCGGCGACGTAGATATCCGTGGCGAGGGGACCCTGCAGGGCCGCGAGCGCGGCGAGCGCGCCGATCATGCCGGCCGCCGCCGTTTCGCCAGTTCCTCGTCCCGCAGCTCGCGCCGCAGGATCTTCAGGACGGTGCTCTTCGGCAGCTCCGGCCGGAACTCGATCTCCCGGGGCACCTTGTACGGGGCGAGGTTGTCGCGGCAAAACGCCAGGAGCGCCTCGGGCGTGGCCGCGTGGCCCGGCTTCAGCACGACGAACGACTTCACCGTCTCGCCGCGCCGCTCGTCGGGGAGGCCGATGGTGGCGGCTTCGACGACGGCGGGGTGACCCGCCAGGACGCGGTCGATCTCGTCGGGATAGACCTTGAACCCCCCGCAGATGATCATGTCTTTCTTGCGGCCGACGATGTAGTGGTAGCCGTCTTCATCCACCCGGGCCAGGTCGCCGGTGTAGAGCCAGCCGTTCCGGATCATCCCCGCGGTTTCCTCGGGCTTGTTCCAGTAGCCGGGCATCACCTGCGGCCCGGCGATCGCCAGCTCTCCCGCCTCTCCGGGCGGCACGATCTGCGTGCCGCTCTCGATGTCCACGATCTTCGTGTCGGTGTCGGGGAGCGGCACCCCGATGCTCCCCGGCTTGCGATTCCCGACGAGCGGGTTCGAGTGCGTGACCGGGCTCGTTTCGGAGAGGCCGAATCCCTCGCTGATGACCGCGCCCGTCAGCGCTTCGAAGCGCCGCATCACGTCCACGGGGAGCGGTGCGGAGCCCGAGAGACAACGCTTCACGCTCGAGAGGTCGAACGACTTGACCTTCGGATGATTCACGATCGCCGCGTACATCGCCGGGACGGCGGGAAACAGGGTGGCGCGGTGTTTGGTGATCGCCTTCATGACGGCGGGGATGTCGCGCGGGTTGGGGACGAGCGCCATCGCTGCGCCGATACCCACCGACAGGTTCATGCACACCGTCATGCCGAAACTGTGGAAGATCGGCAGCGCGGTGAGCATCACTTCCTTGCCCGGCATGAGCCCCGGGAACCAGGCGCGCATCTGCTGGACGTTGCACGACAGGTTGCGATGCGTTAGCATCGCGCCCTTCGACGGCCCCGTGGTGCCTCCCGTGTACTGCAGCGTGGCGACGTCGTCGAGGCGGATCGCGGCGTGCGGCGGGCGCGGCTCGGTGGCGCGGATCAGCTCGCGGAAGAAGTGCACGCCGGGCCCCCGGGCGACGCGGGCGATGAGGGGCGGACGCGCCCGCCGCAGCTTCAGCGGCGCCAGCACGCTGAGCGGAAAGCGCAGGTACTCGGGGATCGAGGCGACGATGTAGTGCTGGATGGGCAGCCGATCGCGGACACCGCGGATCTTGGCCTCGAAGATGAAGTCCGCCACGACCGCAATGGTGCACCCGGCGTCCTTCCACTGGTATTCGATTTCCCGCGGCACGTAGAGCGGATTCGTCAGCACCGCCTGGGCGCCGAGCTGCAGCGTGGCGTAGTAGGCGATGACTACCTGCGGGATGTTGGGGAGCTGGATCGCGACCCGGCTGCCCGGCCGTACGCCGAGCGAACCCAAGGCGGTGGCCAAACGGTCCACCGCGTCCTTGAGCTCCCGGTACGTCATGCGGCAGTTGTGGAACAGCAGTGCCGGCGCGTCGCCGTGGCGCTGCGCCGACCGCTCGAGGAACTGCGGCAGCGTCAGCGGTTCGTACGCCAGTGACGGTGGCACGCCCGGATCGTAGCTCCGGTGCCAGACGCGGGGCTCCATGGAGCGTAACCTGAGCCCCGCTCCGCCGTAGAGCAAGCAACGCCATATTGGATGGAATGAGACTGCGCTGGGCCGTCCGAATCACCGTGTGGGGAACGACGGCTCTGCTCGTCGCGGCGGTGCTGTGGCTGCGCGGCTGCGGCACCGGCCGCCAGCTCGACGCGCTCAGCCTGCCGCGCGGGTTCGGCATCGCCGTGTACGCCGACTCGGTGGATGACGCCCGCTCGCTGGCGTTGGGCGAGCGCGGCACGGTGTTCGTCGGCAGCCGGGAGGCCGGCGTCGTGTACGCGCTGGTCGACACGAACCGCGACGGACGCGCCGACGAGACGCTGCACCTGCTCTCAGGGCTCGGCACGCCGAACGGCGTCGCCTTCCGGGACGGCGCGTTGTACGTCGCGGAGGTGTGGCGGATCCTGCGCTACGACTCGATCGAGACGCGGCTCGAGCATCCGCCCAAGCCCGTCGTCGTCACCGACCGGCTACCGCGCGAGGGACACCACGGCTGGCGCTATCTTGCGTTTGGCCCCGACGGTTGGCTCTACGTCGGGTCGGGGGCGCCGTGCAACATCTGCAATCCCCCCGGCGAGCTGTTCGCGGGGATGCTGCGGCTGCATCCGGACGGCAGTGACCTGCAGGTGTTCGCGCGCGGCGTGCGCAATACCGTCGGGTTCGACTGGCACCCCGCCACGCGCGAGTTATGGTTCACCGACAACGGACGCGACTGGCTCGGCCCCGACGCGCCGCCCGACGAGCTCGACCGCGCGCCCCACGCGGGAATGCATTTTGGCTTTCCGTTCTGCCACGGCGGGGCGCTCCTCGATCCCGATTTCGGCGCGGGGCACCGCTGCACCGATTACACGGCGCCCGAGCGGCCGTTGGGTGCGCACGTCGCGGCGCTGGGGATGCGGTTCTACACGGGGACGATGTTTCCCCCCGAGTACCGCGGGCAGATCTTCATCGCCGAGCACGGCTCGTGGAATCGCGTGATCCCCGTCGGGTACCGGATCACGCTGGTGCGCCTCGAGAACGGCCGGGCCGTGTCGTACGAGCCGTTCGCCACGGGGTGGCTGCGCGGCGGCAGCGCCTGGGGGCGGCCGGTGGATCTGCTGGTGATGCCCGACGGCGCGCTGCTCGTGTCGGACGACAAGGCGGGCGTGGTGTACCGCATCTCCTACGGGGGTTCATGAAACCGCTGCGCATCCTCGTTCCCGCGCTGGTGATTGCCGGGTTCAGCGTGTTGGGTTTTATCAGCGTTACCGACGAGTGGTCCGACGCGAGCGGCCTTGGCCAGCGCGCGGCGACATTCACCCAGGCAGCCTACGGCGTGTTCGGGATTCTGGTGGCGGTCGCCGCTTTGTGGCGTCCGCGGGCCCTCGGCCCACTCCTCTGGCTGTGGGCGCTCGCCTTGACGACGACCGCCGCACTGGCCCCCGTGGTGTGGGGTGGCCAGTCGTGGGGCATCGGCCTCATAGCGGGGTTCGCGGGCGCCGTCCTGACGGGAGCCTTGGCGTGGTGGCTCGTGGTCGCTGCCGCTCCGAGTCTGTGGGAAGACGGCGCGCGCGCGAAGCTCCTCGATCGGCTCCGGCGACTCACGCCCGACGCGCGGCCACGCTGGGGCCGGATGACCGCCCCCCAGATGCTGACACACGTGAACGACCAGCTCCGCATGTCGATGGGCGAGCTGCCTGCCGCGCCCGCGCGGCTGCCGATACGGTATCCTCCGCTCAACCAGCTCGTCGCGCACGTGCTGCCGTGGCCCAAGGGGCTCCCGACCTCCCCCGAGCTCTTGGCCCGCATCGATCGATCCACGTGGCCGACCGAGGTCGCCACGTTCGGAACGCTGCTGCACCGTTTCGCGACGCGTCCCGTGGGGGCCGCGTGGCCGGAGCATCCGGCGTTCGGCCGCCTGTCGCGGCGCGGCTGGGGGATGCTGGGCTACCGCCACACCGACCATCACTTCCGCCAGTTCGGCGTGTAACGGAGGCGTCCATGACTCCCGAGCTTCAGGAGCTGCTCCGCCAGATCGACGCGATCAAGGCCGACGGCAACGCCGTCTGTGCCGGGCTCAGCGAATCACAATTCAACTGGCGTCCGGGCGAGGGTCGCTGGTCCATCGCGGAGTGCCTCGTCCACTTGAATGTGGCGGTATCGCGCACGCTGCCGGCGTTCGACCGAGCGATCGCGGAAGGGCGGGCCAAGGGGCAGACGGCGAAGGCGGGGAGTGCGGGGCCGATCCGGTACGGCTGGTTCTCGCGCTGGATGATCGGGTCGATGGAGCCGCCGCCCAAGCGGCGCATGAAGACGTTCGCCATCTTCGCAGTACCGGCGGGCGGGGCCCACGCGCTCGGCGGGGTGCTCCCCGAGTTCGTCGCGGTGCGCGACCAGCTGGCCGAGCGGGTGCGGCGCTCCGACGGGTTGGACTTGAAGCGCATCAAGACGGTGTCGCCCGCAAGTCGTCTATTGCGCCTGCCGCTGGGCGCGTACCTGCAGTTCGTGATCGCGCACGACCGGCGCCACGTGTGGCAGGCGCGCCAGGTGCGGAACGCTCTGTCCGCGGCGCGTCTGTACGTCTAGTTCTTGCCTCTCCTACTTACTCCCTCCTTCCTGCTCGAGGAGGGCTCTCTTCCGTTCTAGCCCCCACCTGTAGCCCCCCAGGTCCCCGTCTTCCTTCACTACTCGGTGACATGGGATGACGAGCGCGGCCGGATTCGTGGCGCATGCCCGCGCCACCGCGCGCGTGGCCTTGGGCTGCCCGATGCGCCGCGCCACCTCGGTGTACGACCGGGTCTCGCCGTAGGGAATCCGCTGCAACTCGAGCCACACACGCCGCTGGAACGCCGTGGCGCGGACGTCGAGCGGCAGGTCGAGGCTCGGCTCGCGGCCTTCCAGATGCGCGAGAATAGCCGCCACCCAACGCTCGAGGGCGGCGTGATCCTTTCGGACGCGCGCGGCGGGGAACTCACGGGCGAGGTCGGCTTCGAGCAACGCGGCGGAGTCGCCGAGGCTGACGCGGCACACGCCGCGCGCCGTGGCCGCGACGAGCAGCCGTCCCAGCGCGCAGGGGACGACGGCGTACGCGATCTCGAGGCCCGGGGCGCCACGGGCGTAAGTCGCAGGGGTCATGCCGAGCAGGGCGTTGGCGCGCTCGTACACGCGGCTCGGGGAGCCGTAGCCGGCTTCGTAGAGGGCGGGACTCACGTGGGGCCTCCGTTTGAGTTCGTGTTTGAAGCGCGCCACGCGGCGGGCGTCTCGGTATTGCCGGGGCGTGATGCCGAGCACCCGCTTGAAGGCGCGCAGCAGCCCGTGCGGCCGCTGGCCGAGCCGCTGGGCTAGGCTGTCGATCTTGGGGGAATCGGAGCCGTCGAGGGCGCGGCACGCCTCGCGCACCAGCGCGACGGCGGGATCGGCGCCGTGCACGGCGCCGGGGTGGCAGCGGCGGCAGGCCCGGAACCCCTCGCGTTCGGCGGCTTCTGGAATCGGGAAGAACGCGACCTGTGCGCGCCGCGGCCGGCGGCTGGCGCAGGAGGGCCGGCAGTAGATCCCCGTCGAGCGCACGGCGTAGACGAACGCGTCGTCGTAGCGGCGGTCGCGCGCCAGCACGATGCGCCAGCGATCGGTGGGACTGAGGGCGGAAACAGCGGCGGCACTGGTCACGCGAGGAACATAGCGTCCGGTGCCGCCGCGTTCTATCCGGTTTGTTGCGGCAATGTTCGCTTCACATCCACTTTTCGTCGGCCGACGGCCCGTAAATCGCGGGGACCTTGCCTCCCGCCATGCGGAGGTACACGGAGAACTGCCCGCGGTGGTGGATCATGTCGTTCAGGAGGAACCACAGGACGTCTTGCCGCCGCAGATCGCCCATCTGCTTGGGGCCGGTGAGGAACTTGACCGTCGTACTGAGCTGCGCGTCGTCAACCTTCCGCACTTTATCGCTGATCACCTTCAGTGCCCGTTCGACCTCGCCGATCATGCCCTGCCACGTGCTGGGCATCGGCGGCATGTTGGGTGGGGGGAACTTCATCTCGCCGTGCACGGCTTGGGCGCCGCCGACCCCCTCGAACACAAATGTCCAGGCGAGCTCTTTGGCGCTGCGGCACGTGGGATGCGGCTTCATGTCCGTCTTGTCTTGGGGATACGCCTTCAGGACCTTGAGTGTGACAGCGGATTCCCTGTCCCAGGCGTCCTGGAACTGCTGCTTTTCGCTCATTGCTCCTCCTCCGTTGGTCTCAAGAGCATGCATGGCGGGACGCCGATGCGGTAGATCCCGCCGTTCCAGCCGTCGCGGGGTGTAACGCCGGACGTTAGCTTCGCCCGCCAACACCCATGACGATTCCCGATCCCCCCGACGCCGGGCTCGGGGCGCGCCTCGCGAGCGCCCTGGGCGACGGGTACGATTTGCGTCGCCAGCTGGGGCGCGGCGGCTTCGCGATTGTGTACGCCGCCTTCGAGACCCGCCTCAAGCGCGACGTCGCCATCAAGGTGCTGCGCCCCGAGCTCGGTGCCGACCCGGCGATGCGCCAGCGG
>JBGPOM010000055.1:0-8685 GCA_041488075.1 Gemmatimonadota bacterium | reverse complement strand
CTGGGCGGCGTGACCACGGTGCTCATCCCGCGGAACACGACGATCCCGACCAAGAAATCGGAGGTCTTCTCGACCGCCGAGGACAACCAGACGACGGTCGAGATTCACGTGTTGCAAGGTGAACGGCAGCTGGCGATCGACAACCGGACGATCGGCAAGTTCCAGCTCACCGGAATGCCGCCGGCTCCGCGCGGCGTGCCGCAGGTCGAGGTGACATTCGACATCGACGCGAACGGCATCCTGCACGTGTCGGCCAAGGACAAAGCGACCGGCAAGGAGCAGAAGATCCGCATCGAGGCCTCCTCCGGGCTCGGTGACAAGGACATCGACAAGATGGTCAAGGATGCGGAGGCGCACGCCGCCGAGGACCAGCGCCGGCGCGACGAGATCGAGCGGCGCAACCGGCTGGACACGATGGTGTACGAGGTGGAGAAGAATTCCAAGGAGTGGGCGGCCAAGCTCGAGGCCGGCCTCAAGTCCCGGCTGGACGCGGCGGTCGACGGCGCCAAGCAGGCCCTGCGCGCGGGTGATGCCGACCAGATCGGCCGGGCGCTGGACGAGCTGCAGCAGGCCTATTCGGCCGCCGGTGCGTCGATGTACGCGGCCGCCCGGGGCGGCCAGCCCGGCGTGGACGGCCAGCCGGCGGGTGAGCCCGCCGCAGCGAGCGGGGCCGGCGGCGCCAAACAGGACAACGTGGTCGATGCCGACTACGAAATCGTGGACGACGACAAGAACAAGAAGCCATAAAAAGGGGGAGCGATGTCAGGACGGACGCGGGATTGGTTGAAGTTCGGGGCGCTGGTGGCGCTGGCGTTTGTGTTCGGGTTGGCCTTCGCCTCGGCGCTCGACCTGCCCACCCGGGGGAACGCCGCCGAGCGATCGGCCGCGGTGCTGCAGGGCGTGAGCGCCCCCCCCGCCGTGCGCACGATTCCCGCAGCCGGACCGGCCGCGGATCTGGGAGCGGCGTTCGCCGCGGTCGCCGAGCACGTGCGGCCGGCCGTCGTATTCGTGAAATCCGAGCGGCATGAACGGGCCAACGCCCGCCGCCTGCCGCCGGGCTTTGAGGACTTCTTCCAGATCCCGCGCCGGCCCCAGGTCGAACAGGGCACGGGGTCCGGCTTTATCGTGTCCCCCGACGGCTACATCCTCACCAACAACCACGTCGTGCAAGGGGCCGACCGCGTGACGGTGCGGCTGCTCGACAACCGAGAGTTCACCGCGCGCATCGTCGGCACCGACGCCTCGACCGACGTCGCGGTCATCAAGATTCCCGCCACCGGCCTGACGACCGTCAGCTTCGGCAACTCCGACTCGACGCGCATCGGCGAGTGGGTGCTGGCGATCGGCAATCCGCTCGGCGAGGCGTTCACCTTCACCGTGACCGCCGGCATCATCAGCGCCAAGGGGCGGCTGCTCGCAGGCCTGCAGCAGTCCAAGTACGCGATTCAGGACTTCATCCAGACCGACGCCGCCATCAACCCGGGGAACTCGGGCGGGCCGCTCGTGAACGTCCGCGGCGAGGTCATCGGCATCAACTCGGCGATCGCGAGCGAGACGGGTTACTACGCCGGGTACGGCTTCGCCATCCCCATCAATCTGTCTCGCACCGTGATGACCCAGCTGATCGCGACGGGGCACGTGGAGCGGGCGGTCATGGGCATCCAGATCCGGGCGATCACGCCGGAAGACGCCGAGCTGGCCAACCTCCGAGACATCCGCGGTGTGGTGGTGAACGACTTCGCGCCGCCCGACAACTCGCCCGCCCGCCGGGCCGGGATCCAGGAAGGCGACGTCATCGTGGCCGTGGACGGCGACCCGATCGAGTCGGTGTCGCAGCTGCAACAGAAGGTCGGGTTCCGCAAGCCGGGCGAGGTCGTGCAGGTCACCCTGGTGCGCGCGCATGGCGAGCGCAGGACGGTGGCCGTGCGGCTCGCCGCCGCGCCGGGCCCCGAGGCCGACGCCGAGGAGGTCGCGGCGGTGGACGACGGCGCGGGCAAACGCGGCATCGCACCCAAGGAAGAGACGCTCGGGATCTCGGTCGAACCGCTGTCGCAGGAAGACGCGCGCGAGCCAACCCTGCGCGCCGTGGCGCGCGCCGGCGGTGGTCTCGTCGTGACCGACGTGTCGCCCGACGGGCCGGCGTACCAGAAGCTGGCCGACGCGGCGAGCGGCGGTCCCGACATCATCCTCAAGGTCAACGGGCAGCCGACGCGCACGCGCGCCGAGTTCCGGGCCGTGCTCGCCAGCGTCAAGTCGGGCGACATCATCACGCTCACCGCGCTGTCGCGCGGCCCCGACGGCTGGCAGCAGCGCGTGGTACGGATCCGCGCCCGCTAGCCGGCTGGCCCGCTAGACGGGGGGAGCGGGGCGCCGCTCGGTCAGCATCACCGCGGCCGTCGCCACGAGCCAGGCGACGAACAACGCCTGGCCGTAGTAGAGGTTCGGCGAAAACTCGTCGAACCCTACCGCGACGGCCGCGTTCGCGACGGCGACGGCGAACGCCGCCCACCCCAGCCAGCGCGGGAACACCCGCCCGTTCAGGATCGCCCAGCCGAACACGTACGCGACGAGCCCCAGCGTGAACGTGGCCAGGCGCTCGGCCGCGAGGCCCGCGGGATGGAGCATGTCGTAGAGGAAGACGGCATGCGTGGCCGTGAGCGCCTTGTCCGACGTCGTGAAGGCGTGGGCGAGCTGCCACCCGGCCCCCACCATCAACAGCACGTTCAGCGCCCACACGCCGAAGCCAAACCCGCCGAGTAGAATCCCCGCCCGCGCCGGCCCCGAGCCCGGCGTCTCGCGATGGCGCAGCGCGACGCCGATCAAGCCGACGTACATGAGCGGGAACCCGAACAGCAGCGCCCAGTGGATCGCGCGCCACCCCGCCGTGGCCGCGATGGTCGTGAGCTGCGTGGCCCCGTCGCCGGCGAGCATCGGGTGCATCAGTCCGGCAGCGCCGAAGAGCAGCGAGCCCGCCAAGAGCGAGAGTCCGTAGAACAGGAGCCGGCGCGTGCCGATCATGCGATCACCTCGGGGTCGGAGCCGGCCCTAATCTAGCACCCGCTCCGGCCGGCGATATATTCTCCCCATGCAGCTCAACCGAATTCTGCGCGAGGGCTTCATCGCCGGCTGCATCGGCGCCGCGGCCGTCGCGGTCTGGTTCCTCGTGGTGGACGCGGTCGCCGGCCGTCCCTTCTTCACGCCGGCGATGCTCGGCAGCGCCGTCTTCTGGGGCGCGCACGAGCCCGCCGGCGTCGTGATCGAGTACTCCCGCATCGTCGGGTACACGATGATCCACGTGAGCGCCTTCGTCGTCGTGGGTTGCATCGCCGCGGCGCTCGCCGCCGAAGTCGAGGTCGCTCCCTCGACCCTGTTTCTGGTCGTCGTCGGATTCTGCTTCTTCGAAGTGGGGTTCTACATCCTCGTCGCGCTGATCGCCAAGCCCCTGCTGGGTTATCTGGCGTGGTGGAACGTGGCGATCGGCAACGGCCTCGCCGCCCTCGCCATGGGCTATTACCTGTGGCGCGAGCACCCCAAGATCGGCGAGGAGCTGCGCCGCCACCCGCTGGGAGAAACGCAGGACGGCGAGTAGCTCAACGCGGCGTCACGGCGTACACCTCCAGGGGGACGGCCCGCTCGGCGTCCCCCGTTCGCTCGCGCCCCGACCATCGAAACCACACCACCGTCATCGCCCCCCACAGGGCGAGCCCCCCGGGCACCCACATCAGCAGGCCCCCGATCTGCTGGTCGGCCAGGGCGTCCAAGCCCCACACGCGCGGCGCCGCCGCATAGAACGGATAGAGCACTCCGTCCGACAGCGTGATCAGCGCCCCGGTGAGCGACATCGGGAGCCCGAGCAGGAACAGGTACAGCATCTGCCCCGGGTAGGGGATGCGCGGCAGCTCGGGGACCGGCGAGAGAATCGGCCACCACATCAGCACCGCCGTGGCGAGAAAGACCAGGTGCTGGACGATGTGCAGGCCGTGGTGGCGCAGCGCCGCCTCGTAGAAGAGGGGCAGGTGCCACAGCACGATCGGCGCCGTGAACGTCGCCGCCGCCACCACCGGCCGGGTGGCCACCCGGGCCGGCGCCATCACCCACCGCGGGGCGAGCAGCGGCCGCACCACCCACGCCGGCGTCCCGTACAGGAGCAGCGGAGGGAACAGCAGCGTCAAGAGCAGGTGCTGCGCCATGTGGGCGCTGAACAGGTAGCGGTCGGAGAGGTTGTGGAGCGGCCCGTTCAGCGCGAGGAAGATCACGAGGAGCCCCGCGCAGAATGCGATGATGCGCCGACGATCGGCCTTGAGGCCCCCCAAATGCACGTAGAGCCCGCCCAGGAGGACGAGCCCGATCACGACGCTGGGGTGCAGGTCCCACCGGTTCCACGTCGCGGGAACGCTCACGCGCCGGCCCGCACGCGCACCGCTCCGAAGAAGAGGAACAGCAGGCCGATCATCACGACCACGGCGAGGAGCAGCGGGCCGCTGAACAGGAACGCGAACAGGCGGCTGTCGAACTTGAGGTGCATGTAGAACAGCACCACGAGCGCGAACTTGAACGCCGAGAGGACGAGCAGGACCGGCACGAGGACCGGCTGGAAGGCGGGGACGTAGAACACCCCCACCTCGATCAGGGTCACTATCACGAGGATCGCGGCGATTCGCAGATACGTCCCGGTGCTCGCGTGCGCCTGCTGGCTCATCTGGCCTCCGCTCACTGAAGCAAGTACACGAGGGTGAAGATCACGATCCACACCACATCGACGAAGTGCCAGTACAGTCCCGTGATCTCGACGGTCATCGCCTGCGCCGGGCCGAGCTTGCCGCGCAGCGCCTGGACCCAGTGCGTGAGCAGCCAGATCACCCCCACCGTCACGTGCGCCCCGTGCGTCCCGGTGAGAACGAAGAACGTCGAGCCGAACAAATTGGTAGTGAGCCCCAAGCCCTCGTGGACGAACGAGCGGAACTCGTAGACCTGCCCGCCCAGGAAGACGAGGCCGAGCAGCGCCGTGACAAACAGCCACAGCTTGCCCTGGCGCATATCGCCGCGCTGGATCGCGGCCAGCGCCAGCACCATCGCGAGGCTCGACATCAGCAGATCGAAGGTGCTGAACGACGTGAAGGGGATGTTGAGGATGTCGTGCGGGTACGGCCCGACGAGGCTCTTCCCCTTGTAGATCAGGTAGGTCGAAATCAGCGAGCCGAACAGGAGGCACTCCGAGCCGATGAAGGCCCAGAACGCCATCTTGCGGTTGTCGAGCCCCGTGCTGGTGGCGTGGCCTTGACTCATCTCAAACCTCGAAGGGCTCGTAGGCCCAGCGGTAGATGCCGGCGACCACGACCGCCACACCGGCCAGCGCGAGCCACAGCTGGTGCGACAGCGCGGCCACGGCGATCAGGGGCACGCCGAGCGCGGTGACGAGCGGCCACCAGGAGCCGCCCGGCACGTGGATCGGCTCGGGCGGGGTCGCGGGGAGCGGCGCCATGGCGGCGTGATGCTCCGTCGCCCACAGCGGCAGGCGGCTCTCGACGCGCGGGATGACGGTGAAGTTGTAGACCGGCGGCGGCGAGGTCGTCGCCCACTCGAGGGTGGCGCCCTGCCACGGGTCGTTCCCCGCCAGCTCCCCGCGTGTGCGAGTGCGCCACAGGTTCACCAGGAACACGAGGACGGCGACGCCGAGCAGGAAGGCGCCGGCGGTGGAGATCTCGTTCAGTCGCGTGACGCCCAGTTCGGCGCCGTAGGTGTAGATGCGGCGTGGCATGCCGAGCAGGCCGCTGAAGTGCATCGGGAAGAACGCGAGGTTCATGCCCACGAACGTCAGCCAGAAGTGCCACCGGCCGAGGGTCTCGGAGAGGCGCCGGCCGCTCATCTTGGGCCACCAGTAGTACATCCCGGCGAACAGGCCGAGCATCGTCCCGCCGAACAGGACGTAATGGATGTGCGCCACGACGTAGTAGGTATCGGTCTGCTGCAGGTCGGCGGGGGGCGAGGCGTGCGATACGCCGGACAGCCCGCCGATGATGAACATCGCGATGAAGCCCACGGCGAACAGCATGGCGGTGGTGAAGCGAATCTGGCCGCCCCACATCGTGCCGATCCAGTTGAAGATCTTCACGCCCGTCGGCACCGCGATGAGCATCGTGGTGGCGGAGAAGACGGAGTCGGCGATGGGCCCGAGACCCACCGAGAACATGTGGTGGCTCCACACGCCCCACCCCATGAACCCGATCAGCACGCCCGAGTACACGACGACGGTGTAGCCGAACAAGGGCTTGCGCGAGAACGTCGGCAGGACCTCCGAGATGATCCCCATCGCCGGCAGGATGAGGATGTACACCTCGGGGTGACCGAACAGCCAGAAGAGGTGCTGCCACAGGATGGGGTCGCCGCCGCCGGCCGGCACGAAGAAGTGGGTCCCGAAGAAGCGGTCGAACATCAGCAGGACGAGCGCCACCGTGATGACCGGGAACGCGGTGATCACGAGGAACTGGGTGACCAGTGTCATCCAGCTGAAGGCGGGGAGGCGCATCAGCTTCATCCCCGGCGCCCGCATGTTCAGGATCGTGACGATGAAGTTGAAGCCCGCGGCGAGCGATGCGATCCCCAGGATCTGCAGTCCCAGCACCCAGAAATCGATGTTCGGGCCCGGCGAGAACTGCCGCGACGTCAGGTTGGCATACCCGAACCAGCCGGCGTCGGGCGCCACCGACAGGCCCGCCGCTCCGAACAGGGGGCCGGCCACGAAACTCGCGTTCAGGAGCAGCCCGCCCAGCAGAAAGACCCAATAGCTGAAGGCGTTGAGCCGCGGGAACGCGACATCGCGGGCGCCGATCTGGAGCGGGACAATGTAGTTGAAGAACGCCGCGGAGAGCGGCATCAGCGCCAGGAATACCATCGTGGTGCCATGCATCGTGAACATCTGGTTGTAGACCTCGGCACTCACGCCGATCCCTTCGGGCCTGGCCAGCTGCGCGCGGATCACCAGCGCCTCGAGCCCGCCGATCAGGAAGAACCCCACGGCCGTCCAGAAATAGAGCAGGCCGATCCGCTTGTGGTCGGTGGTCGTCAGCCAGGTCTTCATTGCAGGCTCTGGAGGAAGGCGACGATCGCCGTCAGGTCGGCGTCGGTCAGCGTCAGCTTGGGCATCAACGATCCCGGCTTGAGCGAGGGTGCATCCACGATCCAGCGGCGCAGGTTGGCGGTGGTGTTGGGGAGCAACGCGCCCGCGATCGTCGTGCGGCTCCCGACGTGGCTCAAGTTCGGCCCGACGATGCCGCGGGCCTGCGGCAGTCCCGCGATCGTGTGGCAGGCGATGCACGCGCTGCGCGCGAACAGCTGCCGCCCCTGCTCCGCGGGGGATCCCCGCGCGGGGGGTGCCGGCTCGGCTCGTTGGCCGGCCACCCACGTCCGGAACGCCGAGTCGGGCTGGACGAACACGCGCAGCCGCATGTTGGCGTGCGACGCGCCGCAGAACTCGGCGCACTGGCCGGAGAACTCGCCGGCCGAGTCGGCGGTGAAGGCGATGCGCGTGACGCGCCCCGGGGTCAGGTCGCGCTTCCCGCCGAGGCGCGGCGCCCAGAAGCTGTGAATGACGTCGGCCGACGTCATCTCGAGCTGGACCGGCGCACCCAGCGGCACGTGCAGCTCGTTGGCCGTCACGACGCCGAGATCGGGAGAGCGATACTCCCACCACCACTGGTGCCCCACGACCTCCACCCGCAGCGCCCCCGCCGGGGCGCGGCCCGCGGTCGCGAAGATGGTGCGCATGGTGGGGATGGCGATGAACACGAGGATCAGCGCCGGCGCGAGGGTCCAGCCGATCTCGAGGGCGGTGTGGCCGTGCAGCGGCCTGGGCCCGACCCCGCCCTCCCGCCGGCGGTAGCGGATGATGACGAAGAGCAGCAGCCCCTCGACGATCACGAAGACGACCACCGCCCACCAGAAGATGCTGGTGAAGAGGGTGTTGACCGCGGTGCTGAAGTCCGACCGCGGGGTGAGCGTCGATTGAGGAAACGTTCCGCCGCAACCGGCGGCGGCGAGCAGAATGGCGGCGAGGAGCCGAGGTGTCGGTCGCATGAGCGAAGGCCTCGGAAAGTAGGTTATCTTGGGCCGCTATGGAAGAGTTGGCCAGCCGCCTTCAGGCAGCCCTCGGGGCGGCCTATCGCATCGAGCAGGAGCTGGGCGGCGGCGGGATGAGCCGCGTCTTTCTCGCGGAGGAGACGCGACTCGCCCGCCGCGTCGTCGTCAAGGTCCTGCCGCCGGAGCTGGCGGCGGAGATCAACGTCGACCGGTTCAACCGCGAGATTCAACTTTCCGCGTCGCTGCAACACCCCCACATCGTGCCGCTGCTCGCGGCCGGCGGCTCGGCCGACGTGCTCTACTACACGATGCCGTTCGTGGAGGGGGAGGCGCTGCGCACGAGGCTTTCCCGCGAGGGAGCACTGCCCGTGCGCGACGCCGTGCGCATCCTCAAGGACGTCGCCGACGCCCTGGCCTACGCTCACGCGCGCGGCATCGTGCACCGCGACATCAAGCCGGACAACGTCCTGCTCTCCGGCAACCACGCTGTCGTCGCCGATTTCGGCGTCGCGAAAGCCGTCAGCCAGGCCAAGGGGCAGACCGGCCTGACGTCGGTGGGGGTGGCGCTCGGCACGCCCGCGTACATGGCGCCCGAGCAGGTCGCCGGAG
>JBGPOM010000054.1:0-8730 GCA_041488075.1 Gemmatimonadota bacterium | reverse complement strand
CGTCGTGCGTGCCGTCAAGGCGCAGCTCGAACGCATGGCGTTGAACAGCCAGGAGCTGCTCGAGCCGTGGCGCGGGGCCCTCGCCAAGGTCCTCGCCGCCGCGACGCCGGGCGACCTGCACAACAGCTTCTTCATCAACAACGGCACCGACGCGATCGAGGGCGCCCTGAAGCTCGCCCGGCTGTATACCAAGAAAGCCGGCTTCATTTCCGCCATCAACGCGTTCCACGGCAAATCGCTCGGCAGCCTGAGCCTCATGGGCAAGGCAATGTTCCGCCAGCCCTTCTGGCCGCTCCTGGGCGACGTGTACTTCGTCCCGTTCGGCGACGCGGCGGCGGTAGAGCACGAGATCGAGAAAGCGGAAGCCGTCGGCGTCGGCATCGCCGCGGTCCTGCTCGAGCCGGTGCAGGGGGAGGCCGGCGTGATCGTCCCGCCCGACGACTACTTCCCGGCGGTGCGCGACATCTGCACGCGTCACGGCGTGCTGCTCATCGCCGACGAAGTGCAGACGGGAATGGGCCGCACCGGCCGGCTGTGGGGCGTGGACCACTGGAACGTCGTGCCCGACATCCTCTGCCTCGGAAAGTCACTCGGGGGAGGGGTGATGCCGCTCTCGGCCTTCATCGCCCCCGAGCGGATCTGGGAGGTCATGATCCCCAACCCGATCATCCACAGCACCACCTTCGGCGGCAATCCGCTGGCCTGCGCCGCGGGGTTGGCGGCGATGGAAGTGACCCTGGCGGAGGACCTGCCCGCGCAGGCCGCCCGCAGCGGCGCCTACCTGATGGACGGGATGCGGGCGCTCGGCCGGAAGTACCCGCACCTGGTGGCGGAGGTACGCGGCAAGGGGCTGTTGATCGGCCTCGAGTTCCAGACCCAGGAGATCGGCTGGAACGTCGCCGCCGGGCTCTTCAAGCGCGGGGTCCTGGTGGCCGGCACCTATGCGCGCGCCAAGACCCTGCGGTTCGAGCCGGCGCTCGCGATCGAGCGCCGGCTGCTGGACGAGGTGCTGAGCCGCCTGGAGGATACGTTCAAGACGGCCGACTAGCTGTACCAGCCGATCGGCTTCTCGTCGAGGTTGATGTAGACCTGTTTGGTCTCGAGGTACTCCTCGACGCCCCACTTTCCCAGCTCGCGCCCGAACCCCGACATCTTGTAGCCGCCCCACGGCGCCTCGACGTACGTGGGCTGCATGTGATTCACCCAGATGATCCCCGCCTCGAGATTCTTCACGACGCGGAGCGCGCGGAAGATATCCCGCGTCCAGACGGCCGCGGCGAGCCCGTAGCTCGTGTCGTTGGCGATGCGCAGCGCGTCCGCTTCATCCGTGAAGGGGATCACGCTCATGACGGGCCCGAAGATCTCTTCCTGGGCGATCCGGGCGCTGTTGTCGACGTCGTAGAAGATCGTGGGCTCGACGTAGTAGCCCTTGCCGTGCGTCGTCACCGCGCCGCCGCCCGCCGCCAGCTTCGCTTCCTTTCGTCCCACCTCCTGGTAGCCGCGGACCCGATCGTATTGCTCCTTGCTCACGAGCGGCCCCATGTTGTACTGGCGGTCGAGCCCCGGCCCGACACGGATCTTCTTCGCCTTGGCGGCGGCGGCCTCCACGAACTTCTTGTAGATCGACCGCTCCACCAGCACGCGGCTGCCCGCCGAGCACACCTCCCCCTGATTTATGAAACAGCCGAACAACGCGCCGTCCACCGCGTTCTCGAAGTCCGCGTCGGCGAAGAAGATGTTGGGCGACTTCCCTCCCAGCTCGAGGGTCACGCGCTTCAGCGTGTCGCTCGCGGCCTTCATGATGATCTTGCCGACCGCCTGGCTTCCGGTGAAGGCGATCTTGTTGACGTCGCGGTGCGCCACGATCGGGGCGCCCGCCCCCGGGCCGTCGCCGGTGAGGATATTGACCACGCCGGGGGGCAGGCCCACGGCCTCGAAGTCCTTGGCCAGCTCGAGGATCGTGAGCGGTGTCTGCTCGGCGGGCTTGAGCACGCAGGCGCAGCCCGCGGCGAGGGCCGGACCGAGCTTCCACGCCGCCATCATCAGGGGATAGTTCCACGGGATGATCTGGCCCGCCACGCCTACGGGCTCCCGCATGGCGAGCGCGATGGCGGGGGCGGGGACCGGGAGCACCTCGCCATGGATTTTGGTGGCGAGCCCGCCGTAATACTCGAAGCACGTCGCGGTGTCGTCCATGTCGTACTCGGATTCGACCAGCGGCTTGCCGGTGTTCACCGTCTCGAGCTCCGCCAGCTCGGCGCGGCGGGCGCGGACCCGCTCGGCGAGCCGGAGCAGGATGCGGCCCCGCTCCTGCGCCGTGGACTCCTTCCAGCCGCCGCGGAACGCCGCGCGCGCGGTCTGTACAGCCCGGTCCACGTCCTCCGCGCCCGCGGCGGGCACGCGCGCGATGACCTGCTCCGTGGCAGGGTCCAAGACGTCCATCCGCCGGCCCGCGGCCGCCGGGACCCAGTGGCCGCCGACGAACATCCCGTATTCTCGTACGCTCATGGTGTCGCTCCTTCGGCGTCGCGCATCAGGCGCGCCCAGATCACGATGACGATGACCGAGACCAGGAAAATGATCGTGGAGATGGCGTTGACTTCCGGCGTGATGCCGAGACGCAGCCGGCCCCAGATCTCCAGTGGAATGGTGTTCCGGCGGCCAATGAGGAAAAAGGTGACGGCAATCTCGTCGAGACTCAAGGTGAACACGAGCAGCCCCGCGCCGAGCACGGCCGTGCGGATGCTGGGCAGCGTAACGCGCCAGAAGGTCCGCCAGGGCGTGGCGTAGAGATCGGCCGACGCCTCCTCTTGGAACCGGTCGAGCCGCTGCAGCCGCGCGAAGACCTGAGTCACCACGACGGAAATCAACGCGGTGCCGTGCCCCAGGACCACCGGCCAGCCGGGAACGATGGGAAAGCCGCTCGAGAGCCGCAGGCCGATGGTGGTGAAGAACGAGAGCAGCGAGACGCCCGTGATGATCCCCGGGAGAATGAGCGGCAACAGCACGAAGCGCTGGTACAGCACCTTTCCGGGAAAGTCGTGGCGGTCGAGCAGAAAGGCGCCCGGGATCCCCACGGCCAACGAGATGACGACCGACAGCACGGCAAGCTTGATGCTCTGCACGACGGCGTCCAGCATCCCGCGGTCGTGCAGCAGCAGCCGGTACCATTCGAACGTGAAGAGTTTCAGGGGCCACGCGATGATGCGGGAATCGTGCACCGAGTAGAGCACCACCACGAGGAGCGGCGCGTAGATGAAGCAAAACACGGCGATCCCCGCTGCCCAGAGGACGCGCGTGAGCCCGTCGCCGGGGCGATTCACGCGCGGGACTCGGTGACGATCGCGCCGAGCGCGTCGGTCTTGCCCGGCCGGCCGGTGTCGCCGCGGTAATCGAAGCGCCGCTCGAGCCGGTTGGCCGCCGTCAGCAGGAGGAGTACGAGGGTGAGCATCACGACCGACACGGCGGCCCCGAGCGGCCAGTTGAACGCGACCCCGAACAGGCTCACCACGACGTTCGACACCATGAGCGCGCTGTCGTTGCCGCCGAGCAGCTGGGGCGCGATGAAGTCGCCCATGCTGAGCACGAAGGCGAACGTGCTGCCGGCCAGGACCCCCGGCAGCGACAGCGGCAGGACGACGTGGACGAACGTCCGCAGCCGGCCGGCGTAGAGATCGTGGGAGGCCTCCTTGAGGTTGGGCGGGATCGCCTCGAGCACGGCGTAGATCGGCATCAAGGTGAACGGCGTGTAGATGTGGGTCAGGGCGATGATCACGGCCCACTTGCTGTAGAGTAGGAACTCGAGCGGCGCCGCAATCAGGCCGAGGCTGGCCAGCAGGCCGTTGAGGATGCCTTCCTGCCCCAGGATGATCTTCCAGGCGTAGGCGCGCACGAGGTAGCTCACCCACAACGGGATGATCACCGCCATGTACATCAGATTCTTGTGGCGCTTCACCTTGAAGGCGAGCAGGTAGGCGAGCGGAAACGCGAGCACCAGCGAGAACAGCGTCACCCGCAGAGCGATGCCCGCCGAGAACAGGATGGTCTGCGGGTAGAGCGCCGTCCCGAACAGCCGCTGGTAGTTGGCGAGCGTCAGCGGCCACCGCACGAGTTCCTGCGTGTCGGTGAGCCGCCACAGCGACTGCACCAGCAACAGGGCGTACGGGACGAGCAGGAAGACGACCACCCACCCGACCGGCAAGACGCCGGCGGCCGTGGTGCGAAACCACTGCCGGCTCCGCAGCCGGTCCCAGCGGCTGCCGCGGGCAACGATCCGCTCACCCGGCAAGGCACACCCCCCGTCCGATCGGCCAGCCGACGCGGGCCGATTGGCCCGGGAGGGCGGCTACGCCGGTCGGCGCCGCGTGCAAGACCAGCGTGGTCCCGTCCGCGAGGCGGAGGCGCAGCTTCGTGACCGCTCCCGCGTAGATCCCTTCTTCCACCGTCCCCTGGATCACGTTGGTGTCGGGGGAGGCGGCTCCCTCGGGGAGGATGTGCAGCACCTCCGGTCGCACTGAGAGCCAGACTTGCTGTCCGGCGACCGCCCCGGCCGGCGGCCGGACCCGGAGCAGGTGTCCCGCCACGTCGAGGACGGCGCCGCCCGCCATCACCTCACGCAGCCGGCCCTGGAGCAGGTTGGTTTCGCCGATGAAGTCGGCCACGTAGCGCGAGGCAGGACGGTCGTAGATCTCCGTCGGTGACCCCAGCTGCTCGATCCGGCCGGCCCGCATCAGCGCGATGCGGGTGGACATCGTGAGCGCTTCTTCCTGGTCGTGCGTCACGTAGACGAACGTGATGCCCACCTGGGTCTGGAGATGCTTCAGCTCCAGCTGCATCTCCTTGCGGAGCTTCAGGTCGAGGGCGCCGAGCGGCTCGTCGAGCAGCAAGACCTTGGGCCGGTTGACGAGCGCGCGCGCGAGGGCCACCCGTTGCTGCTGGCCGCCCGACAGCTGCCGCGGCGCGCGCCGGGCGAGCTGCTCGAGGTGCACCATCTCGAGGGCGGCGCCCACGCGCGCCGTCACCTCCGCCGGCGGCACCCGCCGCATCTTGGGGCCGTACGCCACGTTGTCCCACACGCTCATGTGCGGGAACAGGGCGTAGTTCTGGAAGACCGTGTTGATGTCGCGCTTGTAGGGGGGGAGGCCGTGAATCGGCGCGCCGTCCATCCAGATCTCGCCGGCGCTCAGCGCCTCGAAGCCGGCGATCATCCGGAGCGTGGTTGTCTTCCCCGAGCCGGAGGCGCCGAGCAGGGTGATGAACTCGGCGGGCGCGACGGCGAGCGAGAGATCGTCGACGGCCGCGAAACTGCCGAAGCGCTTGCTGACGCCTCGGAGCTCGAGAATGGACTCTACTATCGTCCGGCCTTGACCTGGTTCCAGACTTCCTGGTACTTGTCGCGGCGCGGGCTCCACTGCCAGAAGTTGACGCGCGTCCCGTAGTCGCCGATGTCGCGCTGCGTGGCGACCTGTGCGGGCGTCATGTACGTGCGAGCGGCGGGGTTGGCGACGATGTAGTTGGTCACGTCGGCCATCAGCTTCTGCGTGAACGCCTGGGCCGTGTACTCGAGCCAGGCGTAGGCGGCGTTGAGGTTCTTCGCCCCCTTGGTCATCACCCAGTGGTCGGCCCATGCGGTCGTGCCCTCGGACGGGATCACTTCGCCGGCTGGGTAATGGGCGCCGCGCAGCTGCGCCGTCATCAGCGGCCACCCCTCGCCCATCACGATCTCGCCGCTCTGGAACAGCTGCGTCATGTCGCCGGCGGTCGACCAGTACTTGCGGATCTGCGGCCGCAGCTTCAGGGCTTCGGTCCGCACCCGCTGCAGCTCGGCGTCCGAGAGGTTGTAGAGATGGCTGCGGTCGTTGGGGTCGTCCATCCCCAGGTACTGGGCCACCATCCACAGGGTAGCGATATCGTCCTGGAGCGAGATCTTGGCGCGGTACTTCGGATCCCACATCACGGCCCACGACGTCGGCGCCGGCCGGACCTTGGTCGTGTCGTAGATGAGGGGGTTGGGTCCGAATGCCCACGGCACGCCGTAGACGGCGCTGTCCTTCTTCGCCATGGGCAGGGCCCGGAAGCTCGCCATCAGGTCGCCATAACTGGGGATCCGGCGCAGGTCCAGCGGCGCCGCGAGACCAGCTTGGACGATCTGGGTGACCGCGTCGCTCGACGGTGAGACGAGGTCGATCGTCTCGGCGCCGCCCGCGCGGAGCTTGGCCACGAGCTCGTCGCTCGAACCCATGTACGTGGCGTTGAGCTTGACCCCGCACTGATCCTCGAACGGCTTCGCGAAGCTCGCGTCGGTATAGCCTTCCCACACCATGAAGTTGAGCTCGCCGCCGATCGGCTGCGGGCACAGCTTGGCCAGGTACGCCTTCGCATCCGCCAGGGCGTCCGCGGTCGGCGTAATCGTGATCTTCACCGTGCCCCCGCCGGCCCCGCCTTCCTTACCCTTGCAGGCCGCGCTGGCGATGGGGAGCGCCGCCGCCATCACCACCGCCGTGAGATCACGCCACCGTCCTGCGAACATGGATACCCCCTCTTCGAGGTGAGACGATCCGCTTTCGCCAGCCAGAAATGCTAGCGCCCACGACGCGTTCCGCTAGGCCCGGATTCGGCTACTTTATACGCCGCAATGCCCGCGATCGAACTCAAGACGGCGATCCCCGGTCCCAAGAGTCAGGCGCTCGTGGAACGGCGCCGCCGGGCGGTACCCCGGGGCGTGCCCTTGACGGCGCCGATCGCCGTGGCGTACGCCGAAGGCGCGTTGCTCACCGACGTCGATGGGAACCGGCTGATCGATTTCGCCGGCGGCATCGGTGTCCTCAATACCGGCCACCGCCACCCGGCCGTCGTCGCGGCCGCAAAAGCCCAGCTCGACAAATTCATCCACACCTGCTTCCAGGTGACCACCTACGAGCCGTATGTGGCGGCGGCCGAGCGGCTGAACGCGCTGGCGCCAGGCGCGTTCCCCAAGAAGACGATGTTCGTCAACTCCGGCGCCGAGGCCGTGGAGAACGCGGTGAAGATCGCGCGCCGCTACACCGGGCGGCCGGCGGTGATCGTCTTCGAGCACGCGTTTCACGGCCGCACCCTGCTCACCATGACGCTCACGTCCAAGGTGATGCCCTACAAGAAGGGGTTCGGCCCCTTCGCTCCCGAGGTGTACCGCCTGCCGTTCCCATACTGCTACCGCTGTGAGGCCGGCCCGGCGCACGGGCGCTGCTGCCTCGCCGCGCGCGGCCGGCTCGAAGAAATGGTGGCGACGCTGGTCGATCCCGAATCGGTGGCCGCGGTGATCGTCGAGCTCGAGCTGGGCGAGGGCGGCTTCGTCCCGGCGCCGCCCGAGTTCGTGGAGGCCCTCGCCGCCTTCGCGCGGGAGTACGCCATCGTGTTGATCGACGATGAGATCCAGACCGGCTTCGGACGGACGGGGAAGCTGTTCGCCGCCGAGCACTATGGGCTCGCCCCTGACCTGATCAGCACGGCCAAGTCGCTCGCGGGCGGCTTGCCGCTCGGCGCCGTGACCGGCCGGGCGGAGATCATGGACGCCTCGCACGTGGGCGGGCTGGGCGGCACGTTCGCCGGCAACCCGGTCGCGCTCGCCGCCGCGAACGCCGTGCTCGACGTGATGGAGCGGGACGCGATCGCGGCGCGCGGCGCCGCCTTGGGGGAGCTCCTGCGCGGCCGGCTGCAGGCGCTCGCGGTCCGCTACGGCGCGATCGGCGACGTACGGGGGCTCGGGGCCATGGTCGCGATGGAGCTGGTCGCCGACCGCGCGACCAAGGCGCCGGCCAAGGAGCTCACGGCCCAGCTCCAGGCGGCGGCGCTCCGGCGCGGCTTGTTGCTGCTCACGGCCGGCACGTTGGGCAACGTCATCCGTATCCTCGTGCCCCTTACCGCCCCCGACGCGGTGGTGAACGAAGGCCTCGCCGTGCTGGAGCAGGCGCTGGCCGAGGTCACGACCGAGACGCAATCCCCCTGACCGCCGCCGCCGCCATCCACTGTCGCGGTCTCGCCAAGCGCTTCGGTGACGTCGTCGCCGTCGCGGGGCTCGACCTGACCGTCGCCGCCGGCGAATGCTTCGGCCTGCTCGGCCCGAACGGCGCGGGCAAGACCACCACGATCGAGATCCTGGAGGGCCTCACGCCGCCCGACGGCGGCGAGATCCAAGTCCTGGGTGCGCCGTGGCGCGAAGGCGCGGCAGGCCGCGCGTTGCGGGAACGGCTCGGGATTCAGCTCCAGGAGACCCAGCTGGCCGACAAGCTCACCGTCGCCGAGACGGTGACCCTGTTCCGGTCGTTCTATCGGCGCTCTCACACGGTGGACGAAGTGCTCGCCCTGGTGGAGCTCGAGGAGAAGCGCCGGGCGCGCGTGGCGACGCTGTCGGGCGGCCAGAAGCAGCGCCTCGCCGTCGCCTGCGCGCTCGTGAGTCGCCCCGAGCTGCTCTTCCTCGACGAGCCGACCACCGGGCTCGATCCCCAGTCGCGCCGGCAGCTGTGGGGGATCATCCGGCGGTTCAAGGACGCGGGCGGGACGGTCCTCCTCACCACGCATTACATGGAAGAGGCGGAGCGGCTGTGCGATCGCGTGGCGATCATGGATCACGGCAAGGTGATCGCCGCGGGCACCCCGCGGGCTCTGATCGCTTCGCTCGGCGCCGAGCACGTCGTGGAATTCGCGCTCGACGCGGGCCCCGCGCCGGACGACTGGCGCCCCGACCTCCTGGCG
>JBGPOM010000053.1:0-8775 GCA_041488075.1 Gemmatimonadota bacterium | reverse complement strand
CGCCCAGCGGCGAGATCTCGTCCATGCCGACCCGGCCATGCACCACGAGCGCGTGCTCGGCCCCGAGCCGCACGAGCGCCTCCGCCACCACCGGTCCCCGCTCGCGGTCCGCCACGCCGATCACCTGGCGGCGGACGCCGGCGGGGTTCGCGAGCGGCCCCACGAGGTTCATCACCGATGGGACGCCCAGCTCCCGGCGCACCGGGGCGACGTGCTGCATCGCCGGGTGGAAGCTCGGCGCGAAGAGGAAGACGACCCGCGCTTCCTGGAGCACGCGCGTCGCGGTGACGGCGTCGAGCACGATCCGGACGCCCAGCGCTTCGAGCACGTCGGCCGAGCCGCACCGCGACGTGAACGACCGGTTGCCATGCTTCGGGACGGTGGCGCCGGCGCCGGCGGCCACGAACGCCGCGACGGTCGATATGTTGAAGGTGGACACCGCGCCCCCCCCCGTGCCGCAGGTATCCACGAGGTACGGGCCCGACGCCTCCACCGGCACCATCGCCGCGCGCAGCGCGCGCGCCGCGCCGGCCACCTCTTCGGCCGTCTCCCCCTTGGCCCGGAGCCCCATCAACAGGGCGGCGATCTGGGCAGGCGTCGCCTCACCGCTCATCACGATGCCGAACACCTCGATGGTGAGGCTTTCGGGCAGCGACTGGCGGTGGGCGAGCGCGGCGATCGCGCGGCGGAGGGGCGACGAGGCGTCGGACATCGCGGGTTTCAAGGCCGCGCAAAGCTACCCCGAGGACGCGACCCTTGTCAAATAGTGACAACGGGTTGCATCTTTCGCGCGTGACGAGCCGCCCCTTCCTCGCCGTGGTCCAATACGACGGGGCGCGGTTCGCCGGATGGCAGCGGCAACCCAAAGCGCGCACCGTGCAGGCCGAATTCGAGACCGTGCTCGAGCGCCTGGTGGGTGGGGGGCAGCGCGTCGTGGCGATGGGAGCGGGGCGGACCGACGCCGGAGTACACGCCCTGGGCCAGGGGGTCAGCTTCACACCGGGCGACCGCTGGGATGGGCAAGGAAGCGATCTGCGGCGCGCGCTCAACGCCCTGCTCCCGGACGACGTTTGGGTCGAGCGGGTGCACGCGATGCGGCCGGGGTTCGACGCACGCCGCAGCGCCACGGCCCGACGCTACCGCTATGTGATCGGCACCGATGACGCCGGCGCGTCGCCGTTCCGCCGGCGGTACGAATGGGCGCTGGGAGACGGAGGGGGCCGGCCGCTCGACCTCGCGGTCCTGCGGGAGGCGGCGCTGCTGCTTGCCGGCGAGCACGAGTTTCGCGGTCTGGCCGCGGCGGGAGCAGCCACGACCCACTACCGATGCCGCGTGGCGCTCGCTGAGTGGGCGCCGCGAACGGACGCCGCCGGGGGGGGGGGGGGCGTGACCTTCACGGTCGAGGCCGATCGGTTCCTGCATCACATGGTGCGCTTCCTCGTGGGCGCCATGGTGGACATCGCCCTCGGCCGGCGCCCGCCGGCGGACTTCCCCCGATTGCTCGCCGCGACCGACAATCTGGCGGCCAGCCCGCCCGCCCCGCCCCAGGGGCTGTACCTGGTGGCCGTGCGGTATCCTCCGGACCTCTACGCCGAGGCCAGTCCATGAAATTCTTCCTCGACACCGCGAGCCTCAAGGACATCAGCTGGGCGGCCCAGGCCGGCCTGATCGACGGCATCACGACCAACCCGACGCTGCTGTCCAAGCAGGCGGGGGACCTGGATCCCCGCGACGTGCTGAAGGAGATCTGCTCACTGGTCGAGGGCCCGGTGTCGGCGGAGGTGGTGGCGGTGGACACCGCGGGAATGGTGAAGGAGGGCAAGGAGCTCGCGAAGATCGCCGACAACATCGTCGTCAAGATTCCGATGCTCGAAGACGGGATGGTGGCCGTACGGCGGCTCGCGGCGGATGGCATCCGGACCAACGTCACGCTCTGTTTCTCGAGCGTGCAGTGCCTCATCGCGGCGAAAGCGGGCGCGAGCTACGTGAGCCCGTTCATCGGCCGGCTCGACGATGTCGGACAAGAGGGAATGGACGTGATCCGCGAGGCGCGGGTGATCTTCGACAACTACGGCATCGAGACGCAGATCCTGGCCGCGTCGATTCGCCATCCGCGCCACGTGGTGGAGGCGGCGATGATCGGGGCCGATGTGGCCACCCTCCCGCCCGAGGTCCTGAAGAAGCTGCTGCTGCACCCGCTCACCGACCGCGGGCTCGATCAGTTCCTCAGCGACTGGAGCAAACTGGTGGCGCGCGCCAAGGCCGCGGTTTGAGCTGGGTCTCGCCGCTGTCGGCACGCTACGCTTCCCCGGCGATGCAGGGGCTGTGGGGCGAGCGCCGCCGCATCGGGCTGTGGCGGCGGCTCTGGCTCGCGCTGATGACGGTCCAGAAGGAGCTCGGCCTCGACATCCCCGACGCCGCCCTCGCCCAGCTGGGCGCGCATCTCGACGACGCCGATCTGGCGGCGGCCGCCGAGTACGAGAAGCGGCTGCGGCACGACGTGATGGCGCACATCCATCACCTGGCCGACCAGGCGCCGGCCGCCGGTCCCTACCTGCATCTCGGCGCGACCAGCGCCTACGTCAGCGACAATGCCGACCTCGTGCTGATGCGCGAGGGACTGCAGCTGCTGCTGGGCCGCGTGGCCGCGGTACTGGTCGCGCTCGGCAAGCCGGCGCGCCGCCACCGCGCCCTCCCCTGTCTCGCCTACACGCATTTCCAGCCGGCGCAGCTGACGACGGTGGGCAAGCGGATCACGCTGTGGATGCAGGAATTCGCCCTCGACGCCGAGGAGCTGCTGCACCGCATCGCCACCATGCGATTCCGGGGGGTGAAGGGGACGACGGGCACGCAGGCGAGCTTCCTCGATCTGTTCGACGGCGACGACGCCAAAGTCCGCGAGCTGGACCTCCGGGTGGCGCGGCAGATGGGGTTTCCGCGCGTGTTTCCGATCACCGGCCAGACCTACACGCGGAAGCTCGACGCGCAGATCCTGGCGTGCCTCGCCGGGGTCGCGCAATCGGCGGCGAAGTTCGCGACCGACCTGCGGCTGCTGCAACACGAAGGCGAGCTGCTCGAGCCGTTCGAGAGCGAGCAGGTGGGCTCGTCCGCCATGCCGTACAAGCGGAACCCGATGCGCGCCGAGCGAATGACGGGGCTGGCGCGCTTCGTCATCGAGCTCGAGGGGAATGCCTGGCACACGGCCGCGGAGCAGTGGCTCGAGCGCACGCTGGACGACAGCGCGAACCGGCGGCTCGTGCTTCCCGAAGCATTCCTCGCGACCGACGCGATCCTCGTGCTCGCGACGAACGTGGCGGCGGGGCTCGAGGTGCGCGACGCGGAGACGGCGCGGCACGTGGCGGCCGCGATGCCCTTCCTCGCCACGGAGCGGCTGCTGATGCGGGGGGTGAAGGCGGGGGGCGACCGCCAGCGGCTGCACGAGGTGATCCGCGGGCACAGTCTCACGGCGACGCCGGCGGAGCTGCTCGAGCGGTTGGCACAGGACCCGGCGTTCAAGCAGCTCGGCGTCCGCGTGGAGCGCGGCGAGCTCGATCCGGCCGCCTACCTGGGCCGCGCGCCCAGCCAGGTGGACGAGTTCCTGGACGGCGTGCTCCCGGATCTGATGCAGGACATCCAATCCGTCGCCCTCGCGGCCACGGCGGCCGAGGTGAGCGTATGACAGGGATCCTGGTCGAGAGCCGGCTGCCGCTGCCGCTCGTGCGGCGCGGCAAGGTGCGGGAGGTGTACGCGGTCGACGACGCGACCCTGCTGCTCGTCGCGAGCGATCGCGTGAGCGCGTTCGACGTCGTGCTGCACGAAGCGGTGCCGCACAAGGGCGCGGTGCTCACGCAGCTCAGCGCGTTCTGGTTCGCGCGGCTCGCCGGCGTGATCCCGAACCACTGCTTGAGCGCCGACGCCGACGAGATCGTGGCGCGCGTGCCGGCGCTCGCCGGCCAGCGCGACGCCATCGAGGGTCGCGCGATGCTGGTGCGCCGCACGACCCCCGTGCCATTCGAGTGCGTCGTGCGCGGCTACCTCTCGGGCTCCGCGTGGGCGGAGTACCGCCGCTCGGGGACGCTGGCGGGGGAGCCTTTGGCGGCTGGCCTCGTCTAGAGCGCGCGGCTCGATCCCCCGATTTTCTCTCCTGCCACGAAGGCCGACGAGGGGCACGATGAGAACGTCACATTCGACGACGTGGCGCGCGTCCTGGGTCGGGCGCCCGCCGAGCGACTGCGCCGTGCGAGCCTCGATCTGTATGAGGCGGGGCGTGCCTACGCCGCCGAGCGCGGGATCATCATCGCCGACACGAAGTTCGAGTTCGGCACGGCGCCGGACGGCACGCTGCTCGTGATCGACGAAATCCTGACCCCGGACTCCTCGCGCTTCTGGCCTGTCGACCGCTACCAGCCGGGCGGCAGCCAGCCGAGCTTCGACAAGCAGCCGCTGCGCGACTACCTGGCCGACCTGAAGCACCAGGGCCGGTGGGACGGCAACCCGCCGCCGCCGCCGCTGCCGCCCGAGGTCGTGTCCGCGACGAGCGCGCGTTATCGCGACGCGTACCGGCGCATCACGGGGAGGGACCTCGCGTGAGGATTGCGCCGGAGGGGTGGCCCTTCATCGCCACCGCCTGGACGCTCGCCGCGGGGGCCGGCCTGGTCGCCGCGCGCTGGGGCGGCGCCTGGTGGGTCATGCCGGCGGCGCTCGCGCTGCTCGCGCTCTGGGTCGTGGCGTTCTTTCGCGATCCCCTCCGGCCGGGGCCGCGGGGCGAGCGCTACGTCCTCGCGGCGGCCGAGGGGAAGGTGCTGCAGGTGATCGAGGTGGATGAGCCGATGTACCTGAAGGAGCGGGCGGTCCGGATCTCCGTCTTCCTGTCGGTCTTCGACGTTCACGTGAACCGCTATCCGGTCGGAGGCACGGTCGAGCTCGTGCACTACAACCCCGGGAAATTCCTCCACGCCGCGGACGAGAAGGCGAGCCTCGACAACGAGCAGTCGTCGATCGGGCTGCGCGGTCCGCGCGGGCGGGTGCTGGTGCGCCAGATCGCGGGGCTGATCGCCCGCCGGATCGTCACCGACGCCCAGCCGGGCGATCGCGCCGAGCAGGCGTCCCGGCTCGGGCTGATCCGGTTCGGCTCGCGCACCGACGTGTTCCTCCCGTTGTCGGCCCGGGCTGCGGTCCGGGTCCGGCCGGGCGACCGCGTGCGGGTGGGCGGCACCATGCTGGCGGAGTACCCATGAGGCCGCCGCCGTTCCCCATCCGGCGCGTCGTGATCGTCGTGCCGAGCCTGTTCACGCTGTTCAACCTGTTCTTCGGCATCTGGGCGATGGTGCTCGCAACCCGCGGCGAGTTCTACCGCGCCAGCTGGTTCATCGTCTTCGCCGGCGTGCTCGATACCCTGGACGGCCGGGTGGCGCGTCTGTCGGGGACGGGCACCCGGTTCGGCGCCGAGCTCGACAGCCTGGTGGACATCGTCAGCTTCGGAGTCGCGCCCGCCTTCCTGCTGTACCAGGTCGAGTTCGCGGGCGCCGGGGCCGCCGCCTGGATCTTCTGCTACTTCTACGTGATGGCGGTGGCCATCCGGCTGGCGCGCTTCAATGTCACCCAGGCGGGACGGGCCAAGCAGTACTTCATCGGCCTCCCCTCCCCCGCGGCCGGCATGACCCTGGCCACCTTCTACCCATTCACGCAGACGGAGCTGTTCGAGTCGCTGCACGCCTTGCCCTGGCACCTGCTGCTCACGTTCCTCATGATCGTCCTGACGATCCTGATGGTGAGCAACGTGCACTACCACACCCTCCCGCGCGCCGGCTTCCGATCGGTGCGCGGCCTCTTGGGTCTCACGCTGATCGTGGTTATCCTGGTGTTCGGCATCTGGCAGCACGACGTCTTCCTGTTCCCGCTCAGCATCACGTACGTCGCGTACGGCGTGCTCCGGGCGGTGGGGCTCGGCTTCTTCGCCGCGCCGGCGGAGGATGAGGAAGCCGAGATCGCCGGTCCGATCGTGATTAGCGAGACGGACGACCCGGCGGACCAGGGGCGGGATATCTGATGAGCGCCTTCACGGTGGAGATCCGGGTGATGCCCCGCGCGGCGCTGCTCGATCCGCAGGGCCAGGCGGTGCAGCACGCCCTGCACGCGCTCGGGTTCCGCGAGGTCGGCGGTGTGCGCGCCGGCAAGCATCTCGTGGTCGAGCTGCAGGCGGCGACCCGCGAGGAAGCCGCCGCTCGGGCGCGCGCGATGTGCGACCGCCTGCTGGCGAACCCCGTGACCGAGGACTATCACGTGGCCGTGGAGACCGCCTGATGCAGCGCGTCGCCGTGGTCGTCTTTCCCGGCTCGAACTGCGACGCCGACACGCTCGACGCCGCGCGCGCCGCGGGGTCGGACGCGTACTACGTGTGGCACCGGGACACCGACCTGCGGCAGGCCGACGCCGTCATACTGCCCGGGGGCTTCAGCTACGGCGATTACCTCCGCTCGGGGGCGATCGCGCGGTTTTCTCCGGTGATGCAGGCGGTCGCGGCCCACGCGCGGGCCGGTGGGGCCGTGCTGGGCGTCTGCAACGGGTTCCAGATTCTATGCGAGGCGGGACTGCTTCCCGGCGCCCTGATGCGCAACGCCCGCCTCAAGTTCCTGTCGCGCCCCGTGCGGGTGCGCGTCGAGGCGACCGACACGCCGTTCACGCGGGCGTACCAGCGCGGCGAGGAGCTGACAGTGCCCATCGCCCACGGCGACGGCCGGTACGTGGCCGATCCCGAGACGGCGGCGCTGATCGAGGCCGGGGGCCAGGTGGTCTGGCGCTACGCCGGCGACAACCCCAACGGCTCGACCAACGACATTGCCGGCCTGTGCAGCGCCGGTCGCAACGTGGTAGGTATCATGCCACACCCGGAGCGCCGTAACGCCCGGGTCTTGGGCGGTGAGGATGGAGCCCGCGTCTTCTTCTCTCTGGAGGCTCGCAATGCGACGCAGCACGCTGGTGATATGCGCGCTGTTGACGGTCGCCACCTTCGGGTGTGACACGGCAAGAGAAAAACTGAAGCTGGCGTGGGACAAGGTGCGCGGGAAATCGACCGCGACTCAGCCCGCACCGGCCGGCCGACCGCAAGCCGCCGACAGCGCGGCCGCTCGGCTGGCCGCGGCACGGCAGCAGGCGCAGCAGGCGCAGGCCCTGCCCCCCCCGGCGCGGCCGCAGGGCACCGCGCCCGTCACGCGCGACGTGCCCTTCGTGTCCCAGGACACCGGCACCATCGGGCCGGGGATGAGCGAGCGCGACGTGTACGCCCTGTGGGGCGCCCCCGCGGCGGTGCGCCGCGCGGGAGAGTACACCTACCTCTTCTTCCAGAACGGGTGTGAGTACACGTGCGGCACGATGGACGTCGTGACGCTGCAGAGCGGCGCCGTGGTGGACGCCATCGTGCGGTGGGACGGCCATCGCTATGCCGGCGAATCGACCTCGCCCCCCGGAAACATGCCGGGGCCGACCAGGAGCGGCGACACGTTGCGGATACCGCCCCCATGAGCCCCGAGAAGCCGAGCAAGAACGAAGACGAGTACTTCGCCCGCCGCGATGCCGAGTTGCTGCGCCAGCAGCGCGCGGCGGCGCAGCAGGCTGCCGCGCAGGCCGAGCGTAGGACGCACTACATGAAGTGCCCCAAGTGCGGCTTCGACCTGATCACCGGCGAGTGGGACAGCATCCAGATCGACCAATGCACCCACTGCCACGGCGTCTGGTTCGACGCCGGAGAGGCCGAAGCGCTGCTCAAGTCGCCGCATCCGAACGTCCTGGCGCGCGTGTTCCGCGCGGTCGTCAAAGGCGTCTCGGGCGCGAAAGCCGGGGAAGGGTGACGCCGGAGCTCATCCGCGAGCACAACCTGACCCCTGAGGAGTACGCGCGCATCGAGGCCATGCTCGGGCGCGCCCCCACCCTTCCCGAGCTGGGCATCTTTTCGGCGCTATGGAGCGAGCACTGCTCCTACAAACACTCCCGGCCCATCCTCAAGACCTTTCCCACCACGGGGCCACAGGTCGTGCAGGGGCCCGGGGAGAATGCCGGCGTGCTGCGGCTCCCGGACGGCTGGGCCGTCGCCTTCAAGATCGAGTCGCACAACCATCCGTCCGCCGTCGAGCCCTACCAGGGCGCGGCGACCGGCGCCGGCGGCATCCTGCGCGACGTGTTCACCATGGGGGCCCGGCCCGTGGCCCTCCTCAACAGCCTGCGATTCGGATCGCTCGACGACGCGCGCAACCGCTATCTCTGCGCCGGCGTCGTGCGCGGCATCGGCGATTACGGCAACTGCGTCGGCGTGCCGACGCTCGGGGGCGAGGTGGACTTCGCCCCGGGCTACGCCGGCAACCCCCTCGTCAACGCGATGTGCGTGGGCGTGCTCAGGGAGAAAGACCTGATCAAGGCCGCGGCCCACGGCGTGGGCAACGTGCTGCTCGCCGTCGGCGCGCGCACCGGCCGCGACGGCATCCACGGCGCGTCCTTCGCCTCCGAAGAGCTGACGCGCGAGAGCGAGCAACGACGCCCCCAGGTGCAGGTCGGCGATCCGTTCACCGAAAAGCTGCTGCTCGAGGCGAGTCTCGAGCTGATCGCGTCCGGGCACATCGTCGCGATCCAGGACATGGGCGCCGCGGGGCTTACCTCATCGTCGGCGGAGATGGCGGCGCGCGGCGGCGTCGGCGTCGAGATCGACCTGGCCAAGGTCCCCACCCGCGAGCCGGGGATGACGCCGTACGAGATCCTGCTGTCGGAGTCGCAGGAGCGGATGCT
>JBGPOM010000052.1:0-8790 GCA_041488075.1 Gemmatimonadota bacterium | reverse complement strand
GCACGCGGGTCACCACTTCTTCGCCCCCTGGGAGGGTGAAGCGGCGGTACATCTTCCAGGCGAGAATCGCGGTGAAGACGCTCATCGTGACGATGGCGAGCGTCTGGTGCGTCTCCATAAGCTCGTGGATCGCCTGGCCGTGATCGATTGACTCCTCGGCCAGCTCGCCGGCGACGACCGCGGCCCACCCGCCGAGCACCCCCGCCCAGAGCGTCCAGATGCCCGCCCACTTGAGCGACTCGCGCTTCCAGACGGCGGCGCCCAAGTCGAAGAACACCGCCGCGAGTAATAACGCCACGGGGAAATCGTTGAGGACCGCGTGCCAGCGGGGCGCGTCATAACCGAGCATAAGCACCTCAAGGGCGTGGTGAGTGGGACGTGGGGCATGGGCGTGGCATCACTTCCCACGTCCCACGCCCTACGCCTTATAGTCCCAAACTGCTCACGGCCGGTGGGTTCACCGAATAGTCGTAAAACCCGCGACCCGATTTCTTGCCATGCATCCCCGCCAGCACCATGCGCTTCAAGAGCGGCGGGGGAGCGTAGCGCTGCTCGCGATACTCCTTGAACATGATTTCCGCGATGTGGTAGGTCGTATCGAGCCCGACGAAGTCGAGCAGCGTGAGCGGGCCCATCGGGTAGGCGCAGCCGAGCTGCATCGCCTTGTCGATGTCGGACACGCTGCCCACGCCGCGCTCGACAGCCCGAATGGCATCCAACAAATAGGGCACCAGCAGCAGGTTCACGATGAAGCCCGAGGTGTCCTTGGCGGCGACGGCTTCCTTGCCGAGTGACTTCGCGAAGGCGAACGCCCGCTTGAACGTCTCATCCGACGTCGTCACCGTCCGCACGACCTCGACCAGCTGCATCAACGGTACCGGATTGAAGAAATGCAGCCCCACGAACCGGTCGGCGCGCTTCGTGGCGGCAGCCATCTCGGCGATGGTGAGGCTCGACGTGTTCGACGCGAAGATCGTCGCTGGCCCGCACAGCCCGTCCAGCTCCTTGAAGAGGGCGTTCTTGAGGCCCACATCCTCCGTGATCGCCTCGATCACGACGTCCACGCTCTTCAGGTCGGCGACGGCGGTCGTGAACGCCAGCCGCTTGAGCGTGGCATCGCGGGCGGCGGGCTCGAGCTTGCCCTTCTCCACGAACTTGGCGAGCGACTTCTCGATCCCCGCGCGGCCGCGATCGAGCAGCTCCTTCGACACGTCTCGGACGACGGTGTCGTAGCCGGCCGCCGCCGCCACCTGTGCGATGCCGCTGCCCATCAGCCCGCAGCCCAACACTCCGACTTTCCTGATGTCGCTCATGGCGCTCCCAGTGCCTTGCGCACCTCGTCAGCGATGCGCACGAATGGATTCTGACTTATGCCGGGGAGCGCGTGCTCGGATCGGATCTCGCCGCGCTCGAGGCGGTCGAGCACCTGCTCCATCGCGACCTGCACCCGCTCGTTCTCGACGCGGTGGTGGCGCGCAATCGCCGCCGCGGCCGACATCAGCACTGCCGCCGGCACGAGGGCGACGAGACCGAACGTGACCGCAAGGGCCGCGGTGGAGAGGGCGCCGAGCCCGAACACGACCGAGCTGCCTTGCAGCCGTCGGGAGCGGCTGGGACGGATGTCGGCCGCCAGCCCCACGTGGCAGAACCCGGGCTCGAGCTGCGTCGCCTGGGCCGTCACTTCTTGAGCGTTCGCCAGCGCGAAACGGCGGCCCCTTGAACCGAGGGCCCGCTGGATCGTGGCGAAGGCGCCGGCCTTCGGCTCCCAGGTCGTCCGGTCGGGGTAGCGCCGCTTCACCTGGAGCGACTCCTCATCTTCCATCCACCGCGTCAGCGCCCGCTCGACCGCCGACCGGTCGCCCGGCACCACCCGGTCGGCCGACAGGGTGCGCGGGCCCGCCAGCCAGGCCCAGAATCCCGTGCGGGTCTCAACCACCGCCCGTGTCCGCTCCTCGAGCATCGCTTGCTGGAGATAGCGGCTGGGGATACCGACGTCCTTGCCGAGCGCCAGGACCTCGTCCTGTGTGAGCCCGTCGCCGATGTCCTGCGCGCCGGCCTGCAGCTCCGCCGCCCGCTGGATGATGCGCTCGAGCGCCTCGCGGCTGATGAGCTCGCCCGCCATGACTAGCGCTTGACCTTCCCCTTGGCGCGGGGCGCCGGCAGCCGTTCGCCGGACGTCCGTTCGGGCAACGCCCGCGCCGCAGGCGCGCTGGGCTGGGCGATCCTCTCCATGAAGCCCCGGAACAGGTCGATCGGGATCGGGAAGATCGTCGTCGAGTTGTTCTCCGACGCGATCTCGTTCACCGTCTGGAGGTAGCGCAGCTGGATGGCCGCGGGCTCCTGACCGATGATGTGCGCCGCCTGCGCCAGCTTCTCCGCGGCCTGTAGCTCGCCCTCGGCGTTGATGACCTTGGCGCGCCGCTCGCGCTCCGCCTCGGCTTGCCGCGCCATCGCGCGCTTCATTTCGGGGGGCAGGTCCACGTCCTTCACTTCCACCGCCGAGACCTCGACGCCCCACTCCTCGGTGCGGGCCTCGATGATGTTCTTCAAGATCGCGTTGATTTTCTCACGGTTCATCAACAGCTCGTCCATCTCGGTCTCGCCTAGCACCGAGCGGAGCGTGGTCTGAGCCAGCTGGCTCGTGGCGTAGAGGTAGTTCTCGACGCCGATCACCGCCTTCACCGGATCCTTCACCCGCATGTAGAGGACGGCGTTGACCTTGATCGAGATGTTGTCGCGGGTGATCACGTCCTGCGGCGGGATGTCCATCGCCATCACCCGCAGGGACACCTTCTGCATCTTGGCGAAGAGCGGCGGCAGGTAGATGAGGCCCGGGCCCTTGGCGCCCCAGGAGCGCCCAAGAAAGAAATAGACGGCCCGCTCGTACTCGCGCAGCACGCGCAGGCCCGAGAACAGGTACAACCCGACCGCTGCGAGGGCCGTCAGCAGGATGTTGCCCATGGTGGCTCCCCCCCCTTTACGCCGAAAACGCTTCGACGATCACCGCCGCGCCCTGGCCGCCGCCGATGCAGGCGGAGCCGAGGCCGAACCGCTTCTTCTGCTGGCGCAGCGCGTGGAGCAGATGAATCGTGATGCGCGTGCCGCTCGCCGCGAGGGGATGCCCGATGGCGATCGCGCCGCCGTGCACATTCGTCTTCGCGCGGTCGAGCCCCAGCTCCCGCTCCACCGCCAGGTACTGCGGGGCGAACGCCTCGTTCACTTCGACGAGGTCCATCTGCTCCAGTTTCATCCCCGCCTTGGCGAGCGCCTTACGGGCCGCCGGTGCTGGGCCGATCCCCATGTACTTGGGCTCCACGCCTGCCACCGCCCACGCGACGAGGCGGCCGAGCGGCTTCAGACCGTGCGCCTTGGCGTATTCCTCGCTCGCGATGACCGTGGCCGCCGCACCGTCCGCGATCCCTGAGGCGTTGCCCGCCGTCACCAGGCCGTCCTTTTTGAAGTACGGCTTGAGCCCGAGCAGCACCTCGAGCGTCGTGTCCGGCCGCATGTGCTCGTCGGCGCGGAACTCGACTTCCTTCCCCTTCTTCTTGATGGGGATGCCGACCACTTCATCCTGGAAGACGCAGGCGTCCCACGCCTGTTTGGCGCGCTGCTGCGAGCCGAGGGCTACCTCGTCCACTTCCTTGCGGGTGAGCTTGTACTTCTCGGCCAGCCCTTCGGCGGTCTCGGCCATCGACAGGCCGCATTGCGGGTCCTTGAGCGACTCCCACAGCAGGTCTTCGAGCGGCGCGGAGGGGCCGAGCCGCAACCCCCAGCGGGCGCCGCGCACCACGTGCGGCGCCTGGCTCATCGATTCGGCGCCGCCGGCGAGCACGGCGTCGGCCTCGCCCAGAAGGATCAGCTGGGCGCCCTGCGTAATCGCCTCGAACCCCGAGCCGCACAGCCGGTTCACGGTCACGGCGGGGACTTCGATCGGCAGGCCCGCCTTGAGCCCGACGTGGCGGGCGAGGTAGATCGCGTCGGCGGAGGTCTGGAGGGCGTTGCCGAAGACGGTGTGGCCGATGTCGGCGGCGGGGACGCGGGCGCGCTCGAGCGCGTGGCGCGCGGCGTGGGCGCCCAAATCGATGGCCGACAGGTCCTTGAGGGAGCCGCCGAACGTGCCGAATCCGGTGCGGACGCCGGACAGGAAGACGACGTCTTTACCGGCACCTTGGGTTTTCATGAGGGAAGACTCCACAGCGAGACTCGGGGAATATAGCGAGGCGTTAGATGTGCGCTGCCATGTCAGCCGCCACCTCCCTTGTGCTCGCTTTTCCGCCGATATCAGGCGTGCGCACTCCCGCCGCGAGCGTTTCCTTCACCGCCCGCTCGAGATCCCGCGCTGCGCCCGCGTGGCCGAGCTGCTCGAACATCAGCGCGCCCGTCAGCACCGCCGCCATCGGGTTCGCGACGCCTTTGCCCGCGAGCGGCGGCGCGGAGCCGTGCACCGGCTCGAACAAGCCCGCGCGGCCGGGATGGAGGTTCGCGCTCGCCGCGAGCCCGAGCCCGCCCACGAGCCCAGCGCCCAGGTCCGAGAGGATGTCGCCGTAGAGGTTGTTCGTGACGATCACCTGGAAGCGCTCGGGCTCCCGCACCATCTCCATTGCCAGCGCATCCACGTAGCGGTGCTCGGCGGCGATCTTCGGATAGTCCGCCGCGACCGCCTTGAACTTCTCCTGCCAGATCGTGTGCGTGGGGACGGCGTTGGACTTGTCGCTCATCGTCACCCGGGTCCTGCCGTGCTCGCGTGCCCACTCGAACGCGGCGCGGATGATCCGCTCGACGCCCTTCCCCGTATTCACCTCTTCGGCGATGTGCTCGTCGCCGCTCGTGCGGCCGCGGCCGAGGTACACCCCTTCGGTGTTCTCGCGGAAGATGACGAAGTCGATGGGCTGCATCGTGCGGAGCGGCGTCAGGTCGGGATGGAGCAGGGTGACGGGGCGGAAGTTGATGTAGAGATCGAGCCGGAACCGCAGGCCCAGCAGGATGGCGCGCGCGTGCTCGTTGCCGGGCACGCGGGGGTCGCCCAGAGCGCCGAGGAAGATGGCTTGTACGTCGTCTCGGAGATGCCGAAACGCGGCGTCAGGGAGAGTCTCTTTCGTCCTGAGGTAGTGGTCCGCCGAGTAGGGGAGCCGCTCCCAGTCGAGCGCGCAGCCGTGCTGCTTGGCCACGCGCTCGAGCACGGGGATGGCGGCCTCGATCACCTCGGGGCCGATGCCGTCTCCCGCGATGACTGCGATGTGGTGCCGCTTCACTCGAAGCCCGTGCCCCGGCCGCAGGAGATGCAGTACGTCCAGCCGACGTCCACTTCGCTCCCGCAGGCGGGACACTTGAGCTCTCCCGAGGGCGGCTGCCCGCAGTGCGGGCAGAAATTGACCTTGCGGCTCCCGGGGAGCATCCCGCCGCAGTAGGCGCACTGGTTGCCCTCGGGCGCGTCGCGCCGCGTGGGGAAGGGAATCACGACAGGGGGGATCGGATTCTCCCCGGTATAGTCCACGGATTCGTCGTCGGCGTCGTCGTCATCGGCCGCTGAGGAGGGCGGCGCGTACGCCTGGTCGGCGAGCAGGACGCGCTCGGCCGCCCGGCCGTTGACCATGGCGCGGGCGTCGGGGAAGGTGCGGAAGTACGCCGGGTCGGGATTGGTCTCGGTGACCTCGCGCTGCATCGCCTCGCGCACGTCGTCGGGCTCGAGCCGCACGTACCCGCGCTCTCCGGCAAAGAGGCGCAGTACGGTCATCTCGTAGTCCTGGTGCGTGGCCACCTTGAGGTGCGAGCGGTTGGAGCGGTACGGCACGAGCCGCTCGTACACGTCGGCCGCCGGGAAGGGCACGGCAAGCCGCGCCTCGTCCGCCAGGGCCCGAACCAGTCGCTCGAACAGGCGATCCAGCTCGTCCATGCCTACTTCGCGACTCCGCGCCACTCGGCGACCCAACGGTCGTAGAGGACGGGGACGACGCCGCCCTGCTGCAGCACCTCCAGCCCCGAGGGATCGCGGTAGGCCTTCCGGTAAAACACGTGCGTGACCCCCGAATTGATGATGAGCTTGGCGCACATCACGCACGGCGCGGCGCTCACGAAGACGACCTTGTCGCGCAGGTTGCCCGGCGCCTTGACGAGCGCATTCATCTCCGAGTGAATGCAGCCGCAGCTCCCCGGCACCGCCGAGTCGCACTTGTTGGGCAGGCCGCGCGCGTTGCCGTTGTAGCCGATCGCCAGGACGTTCTCGAGCCGCTGATCGGTGACGACCGTCCCCACCTGCAGCCGCGCGCACGTAGAGCGTTTGGCCAGCTCCTCGGCCATCCGCATGTACACCTCGTAGAGCGGAATGCGGTCAACGGTGGGCGCAGGCGCACCGGCGGGGAGCAGGTTGGACGGGTGGGTGTTGGCGGCGACGCCGTCCTTAGATACGCTCATGCAGCTCCTCGTCGGGATCGTAGGCCGCGTACTTGCCGCGGGCGCGTTGCTGGTCGAGCCAGGTGTCGAACCCCGAGGGGACGAGGCCGTTGGAGCGCTCCTGCTGCTCCGCCGCCCGGGTCGCGAGGAAGTCGGCGTACTCGTTCTTGGGATGGTCGTCGTGTCCCCGCACCCAGCTCCACGCGACGTCATGCGCCTGGGCGGCCTGCTCGAGCTTCTGCCACAGCTCCAGGTTCATGATTTCGCCCCCCTTCTTCTTCCAGCCGTTCCTGGCCCACCCCGGCATCCACTCGTTCATTCCCTTCACCAGGTACTCGGAGTCTGACACGTAGCGCACGCGGGCGCGTTTCCACTGCCGCCGGATCCACTCGAGCGCCGCGATCGCGCCGGCGAGCGCCATCTTGTTGTTGGTCGTCTGCGGGGCGCACTCGTAGAAATCCCAGCGCGCCACGCTGTCGCCGGCGGGCGCCTCCACCAGGGCGGCATTGCCCCCCGGGCTGGGCTTCGAGGCATCGTTGCCGAGGCAGCTTTCGTCGGCGTGGACCAGCACGAAGGTGGGTGCGGCGGTCACGGCTGGACGACCACGGGGATGTCGGTGTGCCGCAGGATCTGCTCGGCGTGCGACACGGTGACCTTGCTCGTGCGGCCGTGCGTGACGTGCGCGCCCGCGAACAGCGCGTCGCAGTTCGTGCGCGCCACGACTCGCGCGACGACCTCCCCGGGCGTCCCGGGCTCGATGTGGGTGACGAACGCGACACCCTGGAGCGACAGCACCGCTTCCGCCTCGCCCACGATCCGCACGCCGGCGGCGTGATCGGCGCTGGCGTAGATGATGTGGATCGTGCTCTCCAGGATGCTGGCGAACCGCGCCGCGAAATCGAGCGCACGGTGGCTCGTCTCGCCGCCGTCGAACGCGACGGCGCACGCGCGCATCGGCGACGGCCGGGCGCCGCACACGATCACGCAGCGCTCGGCGATCTTGATGAGCGACGCCGCCGTCGGCCCGAGCTCGTCGCCCTGAGTCGTGCCGCCGCGCCGCCCGACGAGCACCACGTCCGCTTCCTTCGCCAGCGCCGCGAGCTCCGTGTCGGGATCGCCGCTCCTCAGCTCGACCTCCGCGTGCAGCCCCGCCGCGCGCACGCGCTCGGCCGCCCGTCCGAGCAGCGCCGCGCCCTCCGCCTTCGCCTGGGCGCGCTCGACGATGTGCCCGACGACGAGGGTCGCCCCGAAGCGGCGGCCCAGCACGATCCCCTGCTCCAGCGCCTCGTCCGCGCTCGGGCTGCCGTCGAGGCCGATCAGCAGGCGGGTGAACACAGCCGCACCAGGGCGCTCACGGGAGCACCGCGAAGGTTTCCAGGTCCCGCAGGCGAAAGGACAAGACTTCCCCCGTCATCGGCAGGCGCCCCGCCAGCACCTCGTCCCGCCCGCTCGTTTCGAGTTGTTCGGCCACGACCACATATTCGGTGCCCCGCCGCCGCAGCGCTACCCGCCGCCGCTCCCGCACCGCACGCTCCAGCGCGTCGAGTGCGTCGGGTGTCAGAGTGCGGAACTCGGGGATCGATCTGATCTTGGCCACTGGACCTCAATGGACCTGAATCGCCCCGGCCGGTCCCGCCGTCACCCGGCCGATGCGTGCCGCGGCGGGGGTGCCCTCCTTCTTCAGGGCCGCGACGAGGGCGTCGGCCCGCTGGGCCGGCACCGCGAGCAGCAGCCCGCCGGAGGTCTGAGCGTCGTGGAGCAGGACGCGGGTGGCCTCGTCCACGCCGGGCGCGAAGCTCACGTGGGCGGCGAGGCCGTCGCGGTTGCGCTGCGTGCCGCCGGGAACGGCGCCGCGGCCGGCCAGCTCGGCGGCCCGGGGCAACAGCGGGACCGCCGCCGCATCGAGCTCCGCCCCGACCCCGCTCGCGGCCAGCATGTTGTGCAGGTGGCCGAGCAGGCCGAAGCCTGTCACGTCGGTGGCGGCGTCGACGCCCACGGCCAGCATGGCGCGGGCGGCGCCGGCGTTCAGGGTGGTCATCGACGCCACCGCCGCCGTCAGGTCGGCCGCCGTCAGGAGGTCGCGCTTCAGGGCCGTGGTGAGGACGCCGGTGCCGATCGGCTTCGTGAGCACCAGGACGTCACCCGGACGGGCTCGGGCCAGGGTCACGATGCGGTCGGGGTGCGCCTCGCCGATGGCCACCATCCCGTATTTCGGCTCGGGATCGTCCACCGAGTGGCCACCCAGGACGAACGCCCCGGCCTCCCGCGCGATGTCCTGTCCGCCGCGCAGCACGTCGCCCAACAGATCGAGCGGCAACTTGCCGCGGGGCCAGCCGACGAGGTTCAGGGCGAGCAGCGGCGTGGCGCCCATCGCGTACACGTCCGAGAACGCGTTGG
>JBGPOM010000051.1:0-8808 GCA_041488075.1 Gemmatimonadota bacterium | reverse complement strand
GCGAATGGTGATGGCGTGTTCGACGACAAGAACGCGTTGCTTGGCCTCCCGGTACAGAAGTACGGACGCACGACCAAGCTCACGCACGGCTCGATCACCGGCATCAACGCCACCGTGACGGTGTGCTACGAAGTGCTGTTCATCTTCTGCCTCAAGCAGGCGACGTTCGTGGATCAGCTCATCATCGAGCCGGGCACCTTCTCGGGTGGAGGCGACTCGGGGTCGCTGATCGTTGCGGACGACGGCACGAACCGGCCCGTGGGCTTGCTGTTCGCGGGGAGCGGGACGCAGACGATCGCGAACCGTATCGACCTCGTGCTCAACAATTTCCAAGTGCGGATCGATGGCGGCGCGCCGCCTCCACCGCCGCCGCCACCCGATCCGGTGACGGACGTCGCCGTGACCGGTGTGACGGGGCCCGCGGCGGTCACGCAGGGGAACACCGCGAACATGACGGTCGCGGTCAAGAACGTCGGTAACCAGAACGTGGACGCGGGCATCGAGGTGACGCTCCAGGACGCGACCGACGGCGTCACGATCGGAACGCAGAGCCTGCCGGCGCTCGCGGCGGGCGCTGCGACGACGCTCGTAGTCCCGTGGAACACGAGCGCCGGCTCGCTCGGCAGCCACACGCTGACCGCCAGCCACGCTTTCGCCGACGACAATGCCGGGAACGACGCGGCCTCGACGAGCGTGACCGTAAACGCCCCATCGATCATCGTCCACATCGGCGACTTGGACGGCATCGCCTCGCGCAGCGGCAACACGTGGTCGGTTACGGTCGAGATCACGGTGCACGACGCCGATCACCATCCGCTGAACGGCGCGACGGTGGTCGGTCACTGGAGCCAGATCGGCCTGAACTCCAACACGTGCACCACGGGCGAGCTCGGCGGCAACGGGACCTGCATCGTCCTGTTCCCGAGCGTGAAGCGGACGGTCACGTCGGTGAACATGACCGTGGTGAGCGTCACGTACGCCGGCAGGACCTACGACCGGACGTTCAATCACGACCCCGATGGAGACAGCAACGGCACGACGATCAAGGTCCTCAGGCCTTTCTAGGCTCCGAGCGGTGACTTCGAGGACGATCGAAGCGGTGCTCGCGGCGCAGACCGATTCGCTCATGGCCGTGCCGGGGGTCGTCGGCACAGCCATCGGGCTGTGCGACGGGGCGCCGTGCATCCGCGTCTTGCTGCGGGCCGCGGATGACGGGGGGGCGGCCCGCCGGCGCATTCCCGAGCGCCTCGAAGGATACGCGGTGCGGGTCGAGGTGACGGGACCGATCCGCGCGCGCTAACCGCCGACCAACTATGCCGCCCAAAGAGACGCGCCTCTTCAACGACCTCGCCGCCCAGCTCGTCGACATCGGGCGCCAGTGCTACGCCCGGGGCTGGGCCCTGGGCACGAGCGGCAACTTCAGCGCCATGGTGAGCCGCGATCCCTTCCGCCTCGCCATTACGACGAGCGGCGTGGATAAGGGACTGCTCTCGGTGGCCGAGATCGTCGAGATCGACGAAGACGGCAGCGTCGTGGCGGGATCGGGGACCCCCTCGGCCGAGGTGAGCTTGCACCTGGCGATCGCGCGGCTGCGCCGGGCGGGGGCGGTGTTGCATACGCACTCGATTTGGAGCACGATACTCTCGGACGGCGCCCAAGACGGGCTCGCGATCGAAGGGTATGAGATGCTGAAGGGCCTGGAGGGCGTGCGGACGCACGATCATCGCGAGTGGCTGCCGATTGTCGAGAACACGCAGGATTGGGCCGCGGCCGTGCCAGGCATCGAAGCGGTGTTGGCTGAACAACCCAGCGCGCACGGCTTTCTGATCCGCCGGCACGGGCTCTACACCTGGGGCCGGGACCTCGCCGAAGCGAAGCGGCAGGTGGAAATCCTGGAATTCTTGTTGGAAGTGACGGGACGAAAGCGAGGCACCGCATGGCCACCGTGAGGATCCCCGACGAGAACCGCACCCTGACCGATCAGGGCGAGGTGACGCGGTACCTGGCGACGCTGGGGATCGACTACGAGCGCTGGCCGGCTGCGCAGCGGGTGCCGCCGGATGCGTCCGCCGAGGCCGTCCTCACCGCCTACGGGCCGGAGATCGAACAGCTCAAGGCCCGCGGCGGCTACGTCACGGCCGACGTGATCGATGTGACCGCTCAGACGCCCGGCCTCGAGGCGATGCTGGCGAAGTTCAACAGCGAGCATTGGCACGACGAGGACGAGGTGCGCTTCATCGTTCGCGGCCGCGGGCTGTTTCACATCCATCCGCGCGAGAGTGGCGGTCCCGTGATCGCGATCGAGGTGGAGGCGGGCGATCTGATTCGCGTGCCGCGGGGGACGTGGCACTGGTTCGACCTGTGCGCCGACCGGGACATCCGCGCCATCCGGCTGTTCCAGGACAAGGCGGGCTGGACGCCGCATTACACCGGCAGCGGGGTCCATCAGGGCTACCAGCCGGTCTGCTTCGGGCCGACGTACATCTGACGCTGCGCCTCGACGCGTCGGTCCGGGTGATCCTGCTGGACATCGAGGGCACGACGACGCCCATCGAGTTCGTCCACAAGATTCTGTTTCCCTACGCGCGGGCGCGGGTGCAGGAATTCCTCGACCGCCACGGGGCCGACCCGGCGGTCGAGGCCGACATCGCACTGCTCAGGGCGGAGCATGCGGCGGAGACTTCCCCGCCGCCGATGGCCTCGGTCACCGCGTACGTGCGCTGGCTGATCGATCGTGACAGCAAGTCGACGAGCCTGAAATCGCTCCAGGGGAAGATCTGGGAGCATGGGTACCAGGCCGGCGACCTGCGGGGTGAGGTCTATTCCGACGTCCCCCCTGCGCTGGAGCGTTGGCGCCGTCAGGGAATCGAGACCGCCATTTTTTCCTCGGGAAGCGTGCAAGCGCAGCGCAATCTGTTCGCGAATACGACGGCGGGCGATCTGACGCGTTTCATTCGTGCGTACTTCGATACGACGACCGGTTCGAAGACCGCAGCGCAGAGTTACGCGCGCATCGCCGCGACCCTCGAGCGCTCCCCCTCCGAAACGCTGTTTCTCTCCGACGTGAGCGCCGAGCTCGATGCGGCCCAGGCGGCGGGCATGCGAACGGCGCTGTGCGTGCGGTCGTCCGCACTGACCGGTACTCCGGGCATGCATCCCGTGATTCATTCGTTCGACCAAGTATTTCCCGCGTGACGGCCACCCTGCACCGCGAGGTCACCATGCGTCATACCATTCTTCTCCTGGCCGCGATCGCTGCGCTCGCACCGTCGCTGTCCGCCCAGAACGCCGGCCCCCCCCCCGCCCCCCCAACCCCCCCCGCCCGCCGCAGCGGCGAGCAGATCCAGGCGTCCTTTGACGCGCACAAAGGCGAGTTCGACTACCTGCTCGGCGATTGGGAGTTCACCGCGGTGAATGCGCAATACGGCCGGATGCGCGGATACTGGAGCGCGGTACGGCTGGCCGAGGGGCAGATCCTGGACGAGTACCGGGTCGTGGGCGACAGCGGCGAGACTTATTACGTCACGACGACGCTGCGCAACTACAACGGCGCCCTCGATCGCTGGGAGCTCATCGGGGCGGACGCGGGGGCTGGGTTGCAAGACGTGGGCAGCGGTCGGCGCGTGGGCGCGGAAATGCACATCGAGCAGACGTTCGGGGTGGCGCACGGCAATCCCTCGGTGTGGCGGATCCGTTATTACAACATCGAGGCGGATCGCTTCTCGTGGAGTGCCGACCGGTCGCCGGATGGCGGGAGGACGTGGGTCAAGGACTACCAGCAGATCGAGGCGCGCCGTATCGGGCCGCCGCGTTCGCTGGGCCCCCTCGCGCTGCCCAGGGCGCGGTGATCATGCGTTGGCGTGGACTGCCCGAGCCTGGCTAGCGCGCCCCCGCCAGGGAGCACAAGACTCCTACTTGCGTCTGAGGTCCCGCTGGGGGGATATAGGGATCCACCGGAGGATCGCCATGGCCATGTCCGCTCGCCGCACACTTCTGTCACTCGCGCTGGTCGTTGCGATCTCCACGTCGCCCCAGGCCCAGGCCGTGGCGCCCGCGCCATCCGGCGCGATCCCAGTATGGACGCTCAAGGTGAAAGGGGACATCCGCTGGCAGCAGGTCACGCCGGCGGGCGCGCTCCTCGTCTCCACCGACGCCGCGCTCGTAGGTGTCGATATCGAGCGCGGCGTCGTCACGTGGGAGAAGCCCGAGCTCGGCGGGTTGCCGGCCGACAGCGTCCGCATGGTCGAGGGGTCGCTCCTCATGGAAGCGGCACGCCCGGGGCTGCTGCTCGTCTTTGACCCGGTGACCGGCGCGGTCGTCTTCGATTCCCGGCGCTTGAACCTCGCACAGGTTGTCACCCGCCGGGCGCTGCCGCAGAGCGGCACCCTGCTCGTCCACGGGCGCCGCGCGGCGGGACCACCGGTCGTGGCGCTGTACGATCTCGCGACCGGCACCCAGCGCTGGGCAAGCGAATCGCTGTTCCAGCAGAGCGGGCCCAAGCGGGGTGGGTTGGGCGGGCTCGTGCAGGGCCTAGTGCGCGTCGCGTCGGAGGCCACCGCGCTGGAAGTCCTGCAAGCCGGGCCGGATGTGATCGTCGTGCACACGTTGATGGGCCTGCGGGCGCTCGACGCGCGGACGGGCGCCGTGCGCTGGTCCGCGGTGCTGCCCACCGCCCGCCCGGGCAACCCCGCTCGACACGTGCGGCTCTACCCGTCGCTCGACAAACCCGATCGCATCTACGTGAGCTTCGACGACCGGCTCATGGCCTACGCCCTCGCCGACGGCCGGGCGCTGTGGGCCAAGCCGCCGACGGTCGAGGGCTGGGTGCACGACATAGTGCAGCACCCGAATGGGATCGTCATTCTCCCGGAATCGCCGCCCGCGGACCAGGCGACGGGCAACGTGCGCATCGTGAACGGCGTGGTGCAGACGGGGTTGAACGTGGCGCGCTACGACGATGGAACGACGATCGCCGCCAAGCCGCTGCGCATGCGCGGCACCGTCACCGATGCGCTGATCGCCGGTGGCTCCGTCGTGCTCGCGGTGGATGCCGAGTCGCGCACCTTTGTGAACGTGCTGGACGTGGCCACGGCCACGCTGCGCCTGAAGAAGGATGTGAAGATCAAGGGGCAGCTCGCGTACGCCGAGCTGACCCCCGGGGGGGCGGGGCTGCTCTACATCTCGCGGCCCGACGCGGCGACGAACGCCGAAGTGAACGTCATCGATCTCGCGACGGGTGACGCGAAGTTCACGGACGCAATCGAGAGCGGCAAGCCACTCGGCTCGGGGGGGGGCGACTACAACGCCGCGCGGTATTCCCTGCATCACGTCGTCGAGGGCACGACCCTCTACGTCTTTGCGAGCCACGACCACCGGCTGTACGCCGTCGATCGCACCGCGGGCACGTTCCGCGCCCTCGGCGGCGAGATCAAGCTGCAGGGTGGGGAGGATCCGACGGACATGGAGATCCGGGCCGCAGGCCTTGTCCTGATCTCGCCACAGAACCTTGTCGTCGTGGCGCGGGATGGGCAGGTGAAACGGCAGGCGTACTACCCTGCCCCGCAGCTGCCCGGGCTGTTGCGCGCGCTCTATCGGATCAACGCCGTGCGCGCCGGCTTGTACGGGGCCGCCGCCTCGGCGTACAGCGACGCCTTCGCTCAGGCGTCGCGGACGGCGACGGACTCCAACGCGCGACGCCTCACCGGACAGCTCGCAACGGCGTATTCACAGGGCGGCGCACAACTCACAGGCTATTCGCACGAGGCTGCCGCACTCGCCTCGAAACGCTTCCGCGCGTCGCTCAGCGTCCCGGGATCGGTCTTCATGCTGACGCGCGCGCCCGAGGGGAACGGCAACGTCCTGCTCCAGATCGACAAGGACGGCGCGCAGCCGCGGGCACGGGTGGATTTGGGCAAGGAGCGCGAGCCGGTGTACGCGGTGGACGACGTTGCGGGCATGCTGTTCCTGCAGACCATACCGGGGACGCTGGTCGGCTACCGGCTCTGATCCCAGCTCAACAAGCGGTCCACGGGGTGCCGGAAGACGTCTGTGCCAGCTGGTCACTCGACAACTTCGTGGGGCGAGAGGCCGCGGAGGTGAGCGGGCGTCGGCTGATGCTCCGCAAAGGCAAGCCAACCGACTTGAGTTCGTCCAGCGCCGGAGCGAGGTCTCGCTGACGGTGCGGTACCTTCCGGCCTGCGTGATGTCCGAGAAACCTTCATATCCGCTGGTCAAAGGCTGCATATATATGTAAGCGTGTCATCAGTCCGGGGCATAATGGCTCTCGCCAACGCACCGCGCACCTCCGTCGTGCCGCTCCCGTGAGCACACCCACGACCACAAACCCCATCCGCGTCCTGCTGGTCGAGGACAACCCCGGCGACGCCCGGCTCATCTTCGAGTTGCTGAGCGAGATGTCTGGCGATTTCGATCTACAGCACGTGGACCGTCTGGAGGCCGCCCTCGGCCACCTGGGCCACGCGGCCGTGGACGTCGTCCTCTTGGACCTCGGGCTGCCGGACAGCCAGGGGCTCGAGACCGTCAAGCGCGCGCGGCAGGCCGCGGTCGCCCAGCCGATCATCGTCATCTCCAGCCAGGACGACGAAGAAGTCGCGCTCGAGGCAGTTCGAGCGGGCGCGCAGGATTACATCCCCAAGGGACGGATCGAGGGACGGGGGCTGGCCCGGATCATACGCCACGCCATCGCGCGCCGCCGGGCGGAGGATGCCCTGCGCCTGAGCGAAGAACGCTACCGGCTGCTGTTCGACAGTACGCCGGCACCGATGTGGGTGTACGACCTCGCGTCGCTGCGCATCCTGGCCGTCAACGGTGCGGCGGAGGCGCAATACGGGTACAGCCGCGCCGAATTCCTGGCCATGACGATCGAGCAGCTGCGTTTGCCGCAGGACGTCCCGATGCTGCGCGAGCATCTCGCGGCGGGCCCGCCGCCGGGGTTCCATCGTGCGGGATCGTGGCGTCACCTGACGAAGCATGGCGCCATCATCACCGTCGAGATCACCTCGCACGAGCTCCTGTTCGAGGGCCGGCCGGCGCGGCTTGTGGTGGCCAATGACGTGACTGCCCGGGTCCGGGCCGAGCAGGTCCAGGCCGCCGTGTACCGCGTCACGGACGCCACGCAGACCGCCACGGGCTTGCAGGAGCTGTTGCGCGCGGTTCACGAGATCGTCGGCACGCTCATGCCGGCGAAGAGCTTCTACATCGCTCTGCACGACCAGGCGACCGATCTCATCACGTTTCCCTACTACGTGGACGAGGTCGATCCGCTGCCACCGGCGCCGCGGCGGCCAGGCCGCGGGATCACGGAGTACGTGCTGCGCACCGGCCGGCCATTGCTGGTCAAACCGGAAACGAAGTTGGAGATGGACTATGTCGGTTCGGTGGAGGTGATTGGCGCGCCGTCGGTCGACTGGCTCGGCGTACCCCTCATGCAGGGCGAGCGGACGATTGGCGTCTTGGCGGTGCAAAGCTACACCCCGGGCGTGCGCTACGAGGAGCGGGACAAAGAGATCCTCCACTTCGTATCCATCCAGGTGGCGACGGCGATCGAGCGGAAACGCAGCGAGGAGGCCCTCCGCACCAGCGAGCAGCAGTTGCGTCAGGCCCAGAAGATGGAAGCCGTCGGGCGGCTGGCCGGGGGCATCGCGCACGACTTCAACAACCTGCTCACGGCCATCTTCGGCTACTCGGATCTGCTGGGCCAGGACCTGCCCCCGGCCAGCCCCGCCCACGAAGATCTGAAGGAGATCCGCAACGCCGCCACGCGCGCCGCGGGCCTCACCGGGCAGCTACTGGCGTTCAGCCGCCAACAGGTGCTGCAGCCGGTCGTGTTGAACATCAACGACGTGATGGAGAACATCGAAAAGATGCTGCGACGCCTGCTGGGTGAGGACATCGCGCTCGAGACGCACCTGGCCCCCGATCTCGGAAACGCCAAGGCCGACCCGGGCCAGCTCGAGCAGGTGATCATGAACCTCGTCGTCAACGCCCGCGACGCGATGCCCACCGGCGGCAAGCTCACTGTCGAGACGTCGAATGTCGTGCTCAGCGCTGATTACGCCGGGGCACACCGTCCGGTCGAGCCGGGGGAGTACGTCATGGTGGCCATCAGCGACTCCGGCATCGGTATGGACGAAACGGTCAAGGCACGGCTGTTCGAGCCGTTCTTCACCACCAAGGAAGTCGGCACGGGCACGGGGTTGGGTCTCGCGACCGTGTACGGCATCGTGAAGCAGTCCGGGGGCTACATCTGGGCCTACTCCGAGCCCGGTCACGGGGCCACGTTCAAGTTCTACCTCCCCCGCGTGCGCGCGCCCGTCGCTGAGACCAAGAAGGCGGAGCCCACGGGTGCCACGCTCGGCGGCACGGAAACGATCCTCCTGGCCGAAGACGATGAGCCGCTGCGCCGGCTGGCGCGCGAGCTGCTGGTCAAGCTCGGGTACCACGTGCTCGAAGCGGCCGATCCCCCCGCCGCCCTCGCGCTCGCTCGCACCTACCCCGGCGAGATCCACATCGTCGTCTCGGACGTCGTGATGCCGGGACAAAGCGGCCTGCAGCTCGCCCGCCAGGTTGCCGCCGACCGCCCGCTCGTCAAGGTGCTCTTCATGTCGGGGTACACCGACGAGGCGATCGTGCGGCACGGCCTGCTCGACCCGGGCAGCAACTTCCTCCAAAAGCCGTTTACGCCCGCCGTGCTGGCGAGGAAGGTTCGCGAGGTGCTGGACGCGAAGTGACGAGTCACGCCCCGTCGTATGCCTGCTGTAATCCCTTGATGTCGATCTTCTTCATTTG